>CAZLDZ010000016.1:0-15329 GCA_964558435.1 uncultured bacterium | reverse complement strand
CATCCTGTTCATCCTGTTATTTCTCTCTTCATCCTGTCCATCCTGCCATCCTGTTTTTTTTCTTCGGGGTTTTTCATGATAAGCAGGATTTATGCAACGGTCTCAATGTTGTTTTAAATCACTATAATTATTTACGGCCGTTCGTAATCCTGCAGGATCATTTCGATGATGGTTTCTTTGGAGAGGACATCGACGTCGATCCAGCGGAAGAGGGGCTCTTTGCGGAACCAGGTGAACTGTCTTTTGGCGTAACGGCGCGATGCGCGTTTGAAGGCGCTGACAAAGTGATCGTAATCTTCTTTGGTTTGTGGGGTGTCGAGATATTCTAGGCATTGGCGGTAGCCGATGGCTTGGGAAGCAGAAGAATTTTGCCGTAGGCCGGCACTGCCGAGTTTTTTGACCTCTTCGACAAATCCTTTAGCGAGCATTTCATCGCAGCGCATGTCGATGCGCTGATAGAGAAGATCTTTGGGAAGGTGGAGGAACCAGCAGCGAAAATCGTAGTGGGTGTGTTCTCCTTGGGCTCCTTGTGAAAAGGCGGAGACTTTTTGATTGGAGAGGGTGATGATTTCAAGGCCGCGGATGATTTTATGTCTGTCGCGTTCTGTGACTGTCTTTGCATATTCGGGATCGAGGTTTTTGAGTCTTTCATAGAGAGCAAGGGTGCCTTTTTCGTCCATTTCTTGTTCGAGGCGCTGGCGCACTTCCGGAACAGAAGGGGGGCCCGTGGGCGGACCGTAAATGAGGGCATTGGCATAAAAACCGGTGCCGCCCACCACAAGGGGAATGTGGCCGCGGATGAGGATGCCCTTGATGCTCTGCATCGCTTCATCGTAAAAATCTTTCACGTTGAAGGTTTGGGAAAGGTCGCGGATGTCGATGAGATGATGGGGCACTTGCAAGCGCTCCTCTTGGCTGACTTTTGCTGTCCCGATATCCATGCCCCGAAAAACCTGCATCGAATCGGAAGAGACGACCTCCCCGCCTGCCACTTTGGCGATACGCAAAGAGATTTCTGTCTTGCCGACACCGGTGGGTCCTGCGATCATGACGATCCGCTTTTTCTTGAGCGATGGGGGGATTTTTTGCTTTTGTGCAACTTCGAACGGATTGAGAAGAACTTTAGAGTTTTCTAGAAGAGTATTCACGCACTGCTACCCTTGCAGGGCACTCAAGGCCTCTTGTTCGTTAGAACAAATGGTCAAGATGCGCTCAAAGCCTGCCATTTTTACGATCTCCATCACCTCGTCGCCCATGCTGCAAAACACGAGCTTTCCTCCCCGTGCTTTAATCTTCTTGGTTGCAGAAAGAAGTAGCCGAAGACCTGCACTACTCAAGTAATCCACTTTGGAAAAATCGATGATGACAGACTGCTGTTCGAGGGAAAAAAGTTTTGAAAGTTTTTGCTCCAAGGCAGGAGTCGTCGCTGCATCGAGCCTTCCTTCCAGGCGTACGGTGGTGTATTTGGGTTTTTCTTCGAAGGAAATTGTCAAGTTTGTAGGCATGCAAAAGCCCCCTATACAATTAAAACTTGATCTTACTTTAGAAGTTGTTCTTAGTCAATCACGTCAAGACGCACTCTGCGTCCAAAGCGTGCGCCCACAGTCATCGCAATCGTGCGCAGAGATTTGATCGTGCGTCCCTGGCGACCCACAACTTTGGCGACATCTGTAGGAGAGACGCGGATCTCGACGAGGGTCCCTTCTTGCCCTTCGATGACTTGGACATCGACAGCATCGGGTTGATCAACTAAATTTTTTACGAGATAGGCTATAAATTCTTTCATACCGTTCTGTTGGTTAGTTTTTCCAAAGTTTATAGCAAAAACAGCGCTTTTTGGCAAGAAAGGCTTCCTGTTCTTTCTGCACTCGTTTATAATCGACGCTTCTTAACCCAATAAAGGAGGAATTTTATGCCTACCGAATCAACGCGCCCTTCAGTCTCTCAACCCCCTGCGCCACCTACAGAAGTTTTTGAAGAACAAGCTCCTCGAGAAACATCGTGCTGGGGATGCGACACTGTCGGTCAATACTGGGCAGTTGCAAAAGATTCTGCACGCAATTTAGTCGACAGCAACCCAATTCTTGCGATGATCACAGCTGTGGTATTTGCCATATTCGGCATTTCACAAATTCTTCCCACCGTTGTTTCGGCTATTATCATTGCTGTGCCACTCTGCAGCTTCGCATACATGATTGCACAAGATATCCTGCTTAACCGTGAAGCGTTCACACAACGACTTCTTATGCAGCTGGCATCCACAAGCGATATTAAGACCCCTGTTATAGAAATGGGGAGAAGAGCTGTACAAGACAGCAAAGGCCGAGGCGCTTCTCCTGATGAGGTTGAAGACTCTCCTGTTGAAGTCGCGCATGAGCCTTTACCAATGGATCCAAAAGTTGCAGCCTATTTAGCTCAACGTTCTCTCGTTTTTAAAGCTCCAAGCGAAGGGAGGGCCTAACAATGCCTTCAGAAGCTTCGTGTTTACCACTCCGCAATCTGTGGAGTGCGATTGGAGAAGGTGCAGAACAGCTTACAAAAAACCAACCCCAGTGGGTGGCGGCGGTCATGCTTGTGGCGGCGCTCATTTTTGGATGGCTTGTGCTGCCAGAGCCTTTAGGGGCCATCATCCTGGGAATCCCGCTCGTTGCGATTTTAGGGATTTTTGGAAAGGCGATCTTTTGGGATGTCGGGGTCCGCGAGTTCATTAATAGACTAGTTTCCAGCATGCAGGGGAATGTCATAAGCATTCACATCCCTGGAGAAAGGCAAGCTGGGCAACTCGCAAATCGACTACTTGGGGTTCTGGAGAGTTAATTTTTTTTCTTAAGTCTAGATAACGCGCAAGCTCTTCACGGGCGTTTTTGGGAGTGAGCCTGACAAAATGCAGGCTTTCTCCTTCTCCTACTATCAACACAATCTCCCGTCTTCCTAAGCTTTTCTCGTCCGCTTTTTCTACATCGATGCGCTTGATCATGAGTTCTGAAAAAGGGGCTTCTTGGCACATTTTGAGGATATCGAGCGCGAGACGCAGGCGCTTTTCTTTGAGTTGAATATTCCAGGGACTGGTTTTTTTGAGTCCAAGGTAGATTTCAGGCAGATTTTTCGGAGAAAAAAAGGGGGAGAGCGGAAAAAGATACCCTTCCTCATCAAGAGCACCATTTTTCACATCATGAAGATGCGCGATGGGGCGTCTTGCAGTGTAATCGATCATGAGTGTGTGCGGTGAAGCGACACGGATGTTTCCACTTTTAATGACGGGGGATTTTAACAATTTTTCGCGCGCTTGATTCAAAGTCAATCGTACGGGTTTATCGTGCGCAAGCCCCAAAAGTTCGATTAAGTACGCGGTTTTGAGCGCTTCACGCTCGGGTCCTGTTTGGATGAGGATGCCGATGGTATGTGTTTTTTTTGCATGATGCAAAGCGAAAAAGCTTCCACCAGAGACGATGCTCGTACTCAGCAGCAGCCACAAGAGGGCTTTGGGGAGAGGGATTTTTGTGCGCATAAAATTTCGGGTCCAACTTTTGTGATGTCTCCTGCCCCTAGAGTGACGAGAAGATCCCCTTCTCGCAGAAGATGCATGAGTTCTTGCGTGAGGTTTTGTCGTGCAAAATAAAAGGCTTTGGGGAGTTTTTTGAGTAGCGTTTCGGTCGTGACGCCAACGATGGGTTTTTCTCCTGCAGAATAGATATCTGTCACGATGAGAAGATCGGCCGCTTCAAATGCAGAAGAGAACATGTCGAGGCAGTCGCGCACTCTTGTGAATCTTTGTGGTTAGAAGGCGACAACGAGACGTCGTGTCCCGGCGGCTTTTTTCAGCGCTGTAAGAGTCGTAAAAATCTCGGTGGGATGGTGTCCATAATCGTCGTAGACTTCAACGGAGCCGTATTCTCCTTTTTTTTCTGCGCGCCTGCCAACGCCAGAAAACGTTTTAAAGCCTGCACGAATGGCTTCCGAACTTACGCCGAGATCAAGCAAAAGCCCAAAGACAGACGCAGCATTGAGCACATTATGTTTTCCGATCAAAGGAAGCTGGATCTCGTCGTATGTCTTGCCGCGGAATGTGCAGCTAAAAAAGAGCTTCCATCCCTCTTGGCGCCACGCGTCGATTTTGAGGTCTGCCTGTGGGCTAAAACCGTACGACGTTCCCGAGATATTTAACGCTTTTAGACGTGCGTCGTCGATGCACCAGAAAAGATGCTTGCCCGCCCCTTTAGAAAATTGTTTGTAGCCTGCATCGAGATTGGCATCATTTTTCCAGTGGTCTAGATGGTCGTTGTCGATGTTGGTGATGATGGCGCCATGGCCGCGGTATTTCAGAAATGTGCCATCGCTTTCGTCGGCCTCTGCGACAAAGTACTCCCCTCTCCCCTGCCTGCCGTTGGATTGTGCGCTTGCCAAAATGCCGCCGATGGCAAAAGAGGGTTCGTAGCCTGCAGAAATTAAGACATGTGTCAGAAGGGAGGTGGTGGTGGTTTTTCCATGCGTTCCTGCAACCAAAAGGGGTTTTTGTGCCTGCATGAGTTCATGCAACAGATCTGAGCGGTGAAGTAGGGGAAGGTTTCTTTTTTGTGCTTCTTCATACTCGGGATTTTTCTGAACAACGGCAGTTGAATAAACAACACGCTTTGAGTGCACAAGATTTTCGGGCGCATGCCCGATGAAAATTTTGGCTCCTTGTCTTGCAAGCTCTTCTACAACGGGCGATGTTGACTGATCGCTTCCTGAGACTTTTTCGCCTCTATCTAGGAGGATGCGCGCAAGAGCGCTCATACCAATCCCCCCGATACCGATAAAATGTGTCATTTCTTTTCCTTAAGAATTTCGTGAATAAGGTCGCTGAGTGTGCATTTTTGTTGTCCGACATGGAAATTGCGCAAAGAGGCCTGCATCGCAAGCAGGGCCTCCTCTTGCACACACTCTTGCACGCTATTCAGTAAACTTTCAGCATTCAGTTCAGATTCTAAAAGGATACGCGCACCCCGCACCTCTTTTTCCATGACTTCGGCGTTTTTTCTCTGGTGATCGTCACTGGCAAACGGGTACGGAATGAGGAGGGCTGGAACTTCGGCGATAATTTGTTCTGACAAGGTTGCAGCCCCTGCGCGCACGATGGCAAAGTCGGCTGCTTTCCACGCAATCGGCATCTCTTGTTCAAATTCTTTGACGCAGGCAGAAATGTTGAGGAGGGAGTAGGTGTTTTTTACTTTTTCGGTATCTTTTTTGTGCCCCGTAAGATGGATCACTTGAAATTCTGGGAGTATTTTCCCCAGAAAAGTCGCCGCTTCACAGAAAATTTTGTTGAGAGAAAGGGCTCCTTGAGAGCCTCCGAATACAAGGAAGGTAAAACGTTCGGGATGTAGTCCGAAAAATAGGCGCGCCGCTTTTTTATCGATGGCAAACTTTTTTTGCCTTTCACCCATGGGCATGGCGACTTCCAGTGTTTTACCGCGTAGTTTCCCCGCCGCATGAGGAAATTGGAGCGCTGTCACCTGAGCCCATTTTGAAAAAAGGCGGTTGACTTTTCCGGGGGCAGCGTTGGCCTCAAACAGCAAAAAGGGGATGCCGCGCATGAAAGCGGCGAGTAGCAATGGAAAACTATGGAAGCTTCCAAACCCTACAAGAAGGTCGGGTTGAAACTCTTTCAAAATTTTTAAGGCTTTCTTTGTCCCGGCGGCGATTTTTAAGAGAGAAAAAAGCCCTGATGCGCGAAAAGGGGTGCCACTTGCCACATCAAAGTAGGAAAATGCTTCGGCATTGAAATAGCGGCTATTAGAAAGGCCGTGTCCTGCAAAGACAAGTTCGAGCTTGGGGTTTTTGGAAAGAAGTTCTTGAGCAAGAGCCTGCGCGGGAAAAAGATGCCCACCAGTTCCTCCTGCTGCGATGAGAAGTTTAGGCATATTTCTCCTCTGTATTTATGTTGATCAGAAGAGCAAGCGCCAGGACGTTCGCAATGAGCGAAGAGCCACCATGGCTGAAAAAAGGGAGGTTTGTCCCCTTGCTGGGAAGGAGTCCTGAGACAACGCCTAAATTGATGAACGCTTGAAAACAGAGTAAAAAAGTCACGACGGAGGCAAGATAAAACCCTGTGAGGTTGTTTGCGCGTGAAGCGATTACAAACCCCAAAAAACCGATGGTCATGTACACGAGAATTAACACCACAATACCTACAAAGCCGAGTTCTTCGGCAAAAATGGCAGCGATATAATCGCTGCGTGCTTCGGGTAAATACTCCATTTTCTGCAGACTTTCTCCTAATCCTTTTCCCCATAATTTTCCCGATCCTGCAGCGATCTTGGCTTGGTGGGGCTGATGGCCTTTACCTTTTAGATCGAGTTCTGGATGGAGAAATATTTGTATCCTATTGTGCACATGGGGCATTTGTGCGGCAATGCAAGCGCCGACGGCTCCCAAAACGCACAGAGGAAGGACCCAATAAATCCATTTGAGTCGTGTCAGAAAAAATAAAACCATGAGTGTGGCTAGCAGAATAAAAACGGTCCCATTATCCGGTTCAATGAGAATCAGGATGGTGGGAATGGCAATCTTTGCCAGCAAAACAATGAAGGCTTTCACCGTCATCCGCTCTTTTATAAAACAAGAAATGGCATACAGCGGGATGAGGTATTTGACCACCTCTGAGGGTTGAAAAGAGTGGCCAAAAATGTTGATCCATCTACGCGCTCCGTTGAGTTCTTGTCCAATGTGCGGGATGAAAACCAAAAGAAGTAGCCCGGTTCCCAAAAGCAGCAAAGGGCCGCTCAGGGCGATGATTTTTTGATAGCCCACACGCCAAACGACGCAAGCACCGGTTATTGCACACGCACAATAGAGAAGTTGTTTGATGAGTGCGTGGTGGGGGCTCTGGGGAAGAGCTCTACAGAGCACTTCTGCCGAGGTGGTGTTGAAAACCATCACAAGCCCCATCACAAAAAGAGCGAGCACGCACCCGACTAGTGCAAGCGAAATTCTCATTTGATGCGGAGCTTGTCACCGGGCTTTAATCTACGTGCCTTTTCTTCGTTGAGGCCATTCAATTTGAGAAGCTCTTCGACTTTAATGTGGTTTTTTACGGCAATCGTCCAGGGATTATCGCCATTTTTCACGATGTAGAACTCTTCACCACCTGCCTGTTTTGCAACCTCAGCTTTGGGGGCATTTTTCGCTGGAACTTTTAAGACTTGTCCAATTTTTAAACGGGAAGAGGAGAGCCCGTTGGTTTTCATGAGGTCATCGACGCTAATGCCATGCCGACGTGCGATTTTTTCCAGAACATCCCCTTTTTTCACAGTGACTTCAGATGTGTGAGCCGCGGCTAGGGGTTTTTCTTGTGCTTGGGCAGGAGTTTCTGTTTGAGAAATGGCTTTCAAATCATCCGCAAAACTCGCTTGTGTGAGGGGCGAAGAGCTGCTCTGGACAGTTGTCTCCGTAGCAGTCATCGTAAGAACTGCAGGGGCGATTTCTGAAGTCGCATGTTGTTTTAAAACTTGGTCCATTTCATCTGCGGGAGCCGATTGCGTGATCGGAGCTTGAGCAACAGGCAGACTAATCGGCATAGAAGTCGTGACGACTTCATCCTCCCCATTGGATTTTAAAGCGGAAATGAAAAAGACGGTCATTAAACCGGCGTTGACAAGCACGGCGAGGATGATAAGATTTTTTCGGTTCATAATTTTTGACTCCTTCCTAAATCATAGACACAACGTTTAAATTCTTCACCACGATGGGCATAATCTCGAAACATATCAAAACTGGCACAGCCAGGAGAAAGTAGAACGGCATCTCCTCTTGTAGCAACAGAGCTGGCCGAAATGACGGCTTCTTCAAGTGTGCTTACTCTTTGCATCGAAAATACACACCCTAGCTCTTGTTCCATCTTGGGTGCTGCAGCTCCTAAAGTAAAAATTTTCTTCACCTTTCCCCGGAAACTCTCAATCCAGGGTTTATAGGATGCTCCTTTATCCACACCCCCGGCGATCAAAATCACAGGTCCTTTCATGGCACGCACGGCGACCATCACGGCATCGAGATTTGTTCCCTTACTATCATCAAAATAGTCGACTTCATGAATTCGCGTCACGAACTCGATGCGGTGCGCCGGTTTTTTAAATGTCTTCAGGGCTTGTGAAAATTGTTCATCCGTTATACCAAAGCCCTTCACTAGCAGCCAAGCGGCACGTGCATTTTCCTGATCGTGATCGGCCCTTTCTTCAAAAGTAACATAGAAAGTGTTCTCCAGACAATAGCCAAACTCATCTTCAATATTTTGATGGATGTACAGCGGCGCGTTTTTTTTAAGACACCGAGCAAGCCTGCACTTGGCTCGTGCATAACTTTCCATATTTGCGTAGCGATCGAGATGATCGGGTGTGATGTTGAGAATGACGGCACTATCAAAAACGGGAAGATCAAGAGTTTCTAGCTGATAAGAGCTGAGTTCGGCCACGACAATTTCTTCAGGGTCGGGATGCAAAAAATACGCGCATAAAGCCTCGCCAACGTTGCCAAGCGCGCGTGCCTTTCTCCCGCTAGATTTGAGGATATGTTCGACTAAAAGAGTGACTGTCGTTTTTCCGTTTGTTCCCGTGATGGCAACCGCAGGATTTTCCATCTCAGAAAAGGCAAGAGCCGCTTCGCCTAAAATTTCAATGTTCTGAGCAAGGGCATATTGATAATGAGGATGGCTGGGAGACACGCCAGGCGAAGGCACAAGAAGGTCGAAAAGCTCAGGAGTTTCCTGCTCATGGAAAACGCGAAGACCTTGTGCACAGAGGCGCACGACTTCTTCATGCGCAAAAACTGCGCTATTTTTGTCACACGCAGCCACTTTATATCCTTTTTTAAGGAGTAGTGCGCACGCCGCTCTCCCACTCAGTCCTAATCCTAATACAAGTGCTTTTTTCATTGGAGTTTCAAAGATATCATGCCGATCATGGCAAGAAGGAACGCGATGATCCAAAACCTGAGCACGACTTTTGTTTCTGGCCACCCTTTATATTCAAAGTGGTGGTGCAAGGGGGCACAGAGAAATACCCTTTTTTTGTTCCTGAGTTTGTAACTTCCGACTTGTAAAATAACTGAAAGTGCTTCTGCGACAAAAATGCCCCCGACAAGGGCAAGAAGCACTTCTCGTCTCAAGAGAATGGCTGACACCCCGACGATCCCCCCCAGCGCAAGCGACCCCGTGTCGCCCATGAACACCTGAGCAGGGTATCCGTTGTACCAAAGAAAACCCAAACAGGCTCCAGCGAGTGCCGACAGAAAAACACCGATTTCTCCACTTCCTTCAATGTAGAGAATGTTGAGGTAGCGCGCTATTTCAATGTTATTCGATAAAAATGCAACAACACCCAAAACAAGGGCTGTCATGATGAGACACCCGGCGGCAAGGCCGTCCAATCCATCTGTTAAATTCACCGCATTAGAAGAGCCCGTGATGACAAAAATAGTGATGAAAAAGCCCAGCAAAATCCAACACCCTTTCAACGTAAAAATGGGGTCTTTGAAAAAGGGGAAAAAATAACGGCTTGAATACTCCTGAAGGGCCAGCGGCTTAGGTTTTTCCTTGACTTGCTGGACGTTTTCCTTGGCTGTCGGTGTCGAAAAGCCCCAAGAGCTAAGCGCCTTGGAAGCCGGTGGCCAGAAAAGATAGATGCCGATTAAACCCGCAAGCAAAAACTGGAAAAAGAACTTTTTTTTCGCGCGAAGACCCTTGGAATTTTTATATTTCAACTTGAGGTAATCATCGAGCCCTCCAATGACCCCCAACCAAATGGTTGTCACAAGAAGAATCAGCGTAAATGAACTCTTTAGATCCATCCAGAGAAGAAGAGACAGGAGCATGGCAGAAAGAATGAGAACACCCCCCATCGTGGGCGTATCCTTTTTTTTCTGGTGCAATTCGGCCAGCATCGGACAGTCTTCCACACGGATCGACTGCCCCGTTTTGAGTTGGTAGAGCTTTTTGATGCACCGCGGCCCAAAAAAGATCGTAAAAAGAATGGCCGTAATCGCGGAAAGCATCATCCGCGTGGATGAATAACTAAAAGCCGCAGGGAGTTCTACCCCCCAAGCGCGCTCCAGCAGTTGTAGAAAAAAGAGAAGCACCGATTTTCTCAGGTTATGAAATCATCGTAGCAGGTGGGGGAAAAAAAGGGGAAGAAATCCTATGTTGGCACCCATCCATAAGGATTATCATCGGGAACTCTATCAAATATAGACGACGACACAACACGATGAACTGATAAAGAGATTTGTAATTTTTGAGCCAGAGCTTCGATCTCTTTTTGCCGCTCTTTTCTCATCGTGTAAAATTCCAATCCAAGATGAGCAAGTACACGCGTAAGAACATTTAATGTTGCTACGGTGACCATTCTTCCACTAAACAGCACACTTCGCGCTTGCAAACAGCTTTGACAACGACAGCGAAACATGAGTTTGCTCGGGCTTAAAGGATGAGGAACAATCCCCCTTTCAACTTCTCCTGTTTGTTTTGCATCATAAGCAAGACCCAATTGAGTTTGACAGTCCCCCCAGATCGGAACTTCTTCACTGAATGCTTCCAAAAACTCCTGCTCTAAATTTCGGAGCGTATCGCACCCCTTATCCGTAAGCTTCACATTTTCTAAACTTTTTAGGTGCTGACGGTAGCGCTCAAAATTCTCATGGCATGTGATGCGCACTTCCTCATGATGTGAAACAAAACACCTTCTCTGAAGTTCTCCGTCTAATTTCTTGCTAGGCCCTTTGTCTCGTTCTTTAAAAAGCTCACGATTTTTCCTGTGAACACGATAGACTTTAAAAATGGAAACCGCCTGAGGATGGGCATCCACTTCTCTAGGAATGGGTGGAAGACAAACTAATTGCCTTAAGCAAGAACCCCAATTTCTGCTGACTTCATTGGATTCGTCGCGCTGCACCTTGGCAGAAAATGTTTCAAATGGAACCTCTGCGTTCCATGGAAAAGAAAACTGCCTTACACAAGAGTATAAGTAAATTCTTTTGTAGTCGACAAAGTCTTGATAAGGCAATTCTTCTAATTTGGGTAAAGCACGCTTCAGGATAGCATGCCAAATATGAGCGTTATTAGCGGCTTCCTGCCAACTGGGCGAAACCCGCTGACACGACAAAAGATCTTCAGGAGTTCCAAAAGAAAAAATCAGACTTGTTAAATAGTAATTCAATGACGCCATGATTTTCTATTCCAAAAGCTGCCAAAGATGGGTGGAATTGGACCCTTTGATCAGGACGACATCTTTGGGTTTGGCGAGGTCAAAGAGGCGTGCGCGCAAAAGGGCGACATCGGAAAAATGTTCGACGGGGCGCCCCTTTTCACCGAAGACTTCGAGCATCGGGGCGCACTCTTGGCCAAAGCAGAGGAGGTGGTCGAAGAGATGTAGCGCTTCTTCTCCGATTTCTCGATGGTATTTTTCGGAAAGAGCTCCGAGCTCGACCATGGTGCCGAGCACGCCGATCCGTTTGCCCCCACTTTCAGGGCGGGGCAAGTTGGCAAACGCTGCGCGCATAGAGACGGGGTTGGCATTATAGGCGTCATTGATGTAGATCACCCCTTCTCTTTCGACCTTTTCAAAGCGCCACTTGTACGGTTTTAGGGTTTGGGCTTTTTCGAAAATTTCTTCCCATTCTAGCCCAAGGAGGCGGGCGCAGGCGGCACTTGCAACAAAATCTTCGCAGAGATGCGTGGCATAAAAAGGAAGAGAAAAAAGCCGTGTACTTTTGCCGTACTCTTCGATGACGAACCCCTCTTCTTTTGTCCGCAACATGAAATCGGCATCATCAGAACAGATGCGGTCAAACGCGAAGCTCTTTTTTTGGCAGCTTCCGGTTTTTGTGAGGGCATCAAATTGAGAATTAGCAGCATTGTATAAACCAAATTCCGTAGAGGGGTGGGAAAAAATTTCGGCTTTTGCGCGGGCAACACCCTCGATTCCATCGGCAAATCCCCCTACGTGCGCGGTCCCTATACGTGTGATGAGAGCGACTTTTGGGGGGGCGATGTCGACAAGGGAGGCGATTTCTTTAGGCCCTGTCATTCCCATTTCCACGACAAAGAATTCAACCTCAGAAGAAGCATTCAAAATACTTACGGGGAACCCCAGCTGTGAGTTGGCATTGCCTGGAGTTTTCCCCACGCGGAAGCGGGTTTGCACAAGAGAGGCAAGAAATTCTTTAGTTGTCGTTTTACCCACAGACCCAGTAACCGCGGCAATGGGGACATTCCTCTCGTGGACCTCCTGCTTTGCAAGGAGATGCAAAGCTCGTGCAACATCAGGAACTCTAAAAAGGGAAAGACCAAAATCGTCGCCTTGATACTGATCCGAGACAACAGCCGCGACTGCACCCTTTTCGGAGACATCTTTTAAAAAAAGGTGACCATCGACTTTTTTTCCAGGGAGGGCAAAAAAAAGATTTCCTTGCTCTACCTTGCGACTATCGATCTCGACAGCGGTTACAAAAGCTTCCCCTTCATAGGGAATTTCCAAGAGCTTTGTAAACCAGGAAAGGAACTTTTTTTCCATAAAAGTTTGAATAAGGTACCTAAAAAGGGCTATATTGACCACATATAAAAAATCAGACATAATCCTTCCACCTTAACTTGTGGTGGCATAGCCAAGCGGTAAGGCAGGAGCCTGCAAAGCTCCCATACCCCAGTTCAAATCTGGGTGCCACCTTTTTTGTGTTGTACCTAATTTCGACACCTATTGGAAATCTCCGAGATATTTCACTTCGCGCACTCGAGGTTTTGGGTGCATGCGCCTACGTTTTATGTGAAGATACGAGGCGTACAAGGACCCTTCTTGACCACTACAAAATCCAAAAGCCATTGAGAAGCTACCACAAGTTCAATGAAAAACGAAAAACCGATGAGATCCTCCAAGACTTAAAAGATGGGTGTGACATTTGCCTTGTGAGCGATGCAGGCACTCCAGGCATTTCAGATCCAGGGGAATATCTTGTTCAACAGTGTCATGTAGCGGGTTGTGCCGTCAGCGTGATTCCGGGCCCCTGCGCAGCCATCGGAGCTCTTTCCCTTTCTGGGTTTCCAACCGAACGCTTTCAAATGGTCGGGTTCCTTCCCAAAAAGAAAGGGGCTTTGACACGTCTTTTTTCAGAGATCCTGAGCTATCCTGGCACCTCGATTTGTTACGAAAGCCCCTATCGGCTTGTAAAATCGCTTGGTCTTCTTGCAAGCTTGACAGAGACTGCCAAAGTCGCTGTCGTGCGTGAACTCACTAAAATCCATGAAGAATGCTTGCGGGCCAGCCCCCAGAAGTTAGTAGAACATTTTACAAAAAAAACTCCCAAAGGCGAAATCGTTCTTTTAATTTCTCCCTAAAAGCGAGTCCGATTTCTTCTTTGCATTTTGCCTTTGTTCTTGTATTATCTCACCTTTGATCAATATTCCAAGGAGATGCATCTATGTCAGCCAAAGAACTCATTTTTGATGAAGAAGCACGCAATAAATTGCGCGAGGGTATCGATAAACTCGCCGATGTCGTAGCTGTAACTCTTGGACCCAAAGGACGCAATGTCGCGCTTCAGGCTTCCTGGGGTGCGCCCAAAATTACCAATGACGGCAGTAGCATCGCAAACGACGTCGAAGTCAAAGACCAGTACGTCAACATGGGAATTTCCATGGGAAAAGAAGCGGCAACCAAGATGAAGGAAAAGTGCGGAGATGGAACAACCAGCACAATTCTCCTCTTGAGAGCACTGGTCCAACAAGGCGTCAAAAATATCGCCTCAGGCTCTTCTCCGATTCACATCAAACGCGGAATGGAAAAAGCAGTAGATGCCCTGATGCAAGAGCTCAAAGACAAATCCATCGCGATTAAAAGTGATAAAGAAATCAAAAATATTGCCGTGGCTTCTGCTTCTGGAGATGAAAGTGTGGGCGCTCTGATTGCCGATGCCCTCAAAAAAGTAGGACCATCAGGTGTCATCACCATTGAAGAAGGAAAAAGCATCGATACCACGATTGAAATGGTCGAGGGGATGCAATTTGATCGGGGCTTCACCAGCGCCTACTTCTGCACCAATGCAGAAAAAATGCTTGTGGAAATGCACGATGCCCACATTCTTATCACGGATAAAAAAATCTCCTCTGTTCAAGAGATACTTCCCATTCTTCAAGCCGTTGCAACGACTGCCAAAGATCTCCTGGTCATTGCCGAAGACATCGAAGGAGATGCTCTTTCTACTCTCGTGATCAATAAATTGCGCGGCAGTTTGAAAGTGTGCGCTGTAAAAGCCCCTGGATTTGGCGACAGCCGCAAAGCCCTTCTTCAAGATATTGCCATCCTGACAGGAGGAACTGTTGTTTCAGAAGAAACAGGTATGCAGCTTAAAGATGCGACCGCGGACGTTCTAGGAAAAGTTGAGAAATTGGTCGTGAATAAAGAAAAGACCACCCTAATTAACGGTCAAGGAACCCAAAAAGATATCCAGGCCCGCGTCAAACAAATTGAGGCAGAAATCCAAAAAGCCACGAGCTCTTATGACAAAGAAAAGCTTCAAGAGCGCAAAGCCAAACTCGCCGGAGGTGTGGCCGTCATCCGCGTGGGCGCAGCTTCTGAGCCTGCCATGAAGCAGAGAAAACAGCTCTTTGAAGATAGTTTAAATTCCACACGTGCAGCCCTCGAAGAAGGGATTATTACAGGTGGAGGCGTCGCCCTTCTCTCTGCAAGCCGAAACCTCAAAAAGCTCGACCTTTCTGAAGAAGAAAAAATTGGCCGCGACATCGTGCTCAGCGCGTGCGAAGCGCCTTTCCGCCAAATTGTCAATAATGCCGGTTTCGACAGCTCCATCATTTTGGAGGAAACTGTGAGCAAAGGGGCAAACTTTGGCTTTAACGCCCAGAATGAGCAGGTCGAAGACCTTTTCAGAGCAGGTGTTGTGGATCCTGTCAAGGTGGTCAAAAACTCTCTCATTTTTGCCGCATCTTGCGCAGGAGTGATCCTCTTGTCAGAAGCCCTAATTGGCAACGCTCCCGAGGAAAAAGAATAAGAAGGAAACATGATGAGACCGTTGCGTAATTCAGCACGTTCGGAAAAATTAGGCCATTTTGATGAGGTTTTGCATTTGAGCGAGCCCGCATATGCGGGACGCCCCATAGGGGGCGAGCGAAAATCAAAAGATCGCAAAATGGACAATTTTAACGAGCGTGATGGATTATGCAATGGTCTCATGATAGTCAGGATGGGCATGATACACATGATAGATTTTTACCATGCGTATCGTGCGTGTCCGGTTTATAGTGATTTAAAACAAGATTGAGAAAATATGCAAGAAGGCTTGAGCAGATT
>CAZLDZ010000015.1:0-15472 GCA_964558435.1 uncultured bacterium | reverse complement strand
ACATCCTGTTATTTTTCTTCGGGGTTTTTCCTGATAAGCAGGATTTATGCAACGGTCTCATCATTACATCATTGTATCGTTCTTATCATGCTTTCTTCTCTGTGGTTCTTATCTCTGTGGTAAAATCTTATAGAAAGAGCTTTTTGAGGTAGCGCACAAAATGCTTTTCCTTGAGCGTGCGGCTGCGGTAGCCGATGTAGCCGTCGGGGCGGATGAGGAAAACAGAGTTTTTCTCAGCTGTGTAGCGCTGTGCAATCTCTTCCTCATCTCCGGAATGGAATAGAGAGACTCGGTGCAGGCTTAAAAGCTCTTTTAGATCCAGAGAGATGCTTCCAAAAATGAGAAGCGTATGTTCTTGTTTGTGGAGATAGTCGAAGAGTTTTTTTCCGCTGCGCGCAATTTCGACATCAGGAGCGCGCGTACCGATTTTCGGCGCTTTCCAGAAAAGATCGCCCCAAGGCTGTTTGATGATACGGCTTTTGTAGCGCAGGGTAAGATCCGCAATTTTGGGCTGAACGTTTAGATGGGGCACGAGAAAGAAAAAAATCCGCCTAAGAAAAGCATGCTCAGTCAGGAGAAGTTTGGTGGCAAGTGTCGTGAAAAAAAGAACCCGTTTTGCGACAGGGTAGCGCTCTTGATTGTAGCTTTTCAAAAGCTTTTTGGGAGAACGTCTTTCATGAACAAGAGCCAGTTTCCACGCTAAATTATATGCATCTTGAATGCCCGTATTCATCCCTTGACCTCCGACCGGGCTGTGGATGTGTGCCGCATCACCGGCCAAAAAAATGTGTTTTTTTTGAAATTTGGGGGCAATCCTGCGGTGGATCGAAAAAAGGGAAAACCAAGAGCCACTTGTAATTTCCACAGGAAAGTGGGGAGCGCGCTTTTCAAATTGTGCGCGGCAAAAATTGAGATCAGGTGCTGCTTTTTCGCGCAGGGGAAAGATGACGCGGAACTCATGGGCTCTTGGAAGCGGAATGCAGCCGCAAATCCCTTCTTTACTTAAAAAAAGATGAGCTTCTTCGTGCGTTAAGGAAGTTTCCATTTTTAGATCGGCAAGCGCAAAAAATTCTGGAAGAGCAACACCTTTAAAAGAAAAACGGAGCGAATGGCGCACGGTGCTGTGCGCGCCATCGCATCCCACAACCCAGGCAGGGGAAAATAACTCCTCTTCGCCATTGGAATGGCGCAAAAAAGCACACCCATTTTGAATCGAACAGAGCTTGGTTCCACGCTCGACTTTTTTTCCGAGTTTTTCTAAATGATGCGCGAGAATTTTTTCCGTTTCCTCTTGCGGGATGCTCAAGATGAAAGGATAGGCAGTCTCCAAGTGATCGAGATGGATGCTTAAGAGTTTATTTTTGTTGTCATAGATATTGAGCCCGTTCACGCGCAGGCCTCTTTGTAGGAATGGTTCAATCACGCCTAGTCTTTCAAAAATTTCCAGCGTCCGTGCTTGAATGCCCAGTGCGCGCGTCTCTTTGACGGGATTGGGGTTCTCCTCAATGATGCGCACCTCGAGGCCCCGCTCAGCAAGAGCGCAAGCCAAGGTAAGACCCGTAGGGCCTGCACCACAGACAAGAATCACTGGGCTCTTAGATATCATTTCTTTTTCCAAAGGGTAAGTGCGCGCTTGAGTTCTACTTTTTCATAATCGAGGAGTTCTTTCGGATCAAGAGTTCCTTGGACGTAGTGGGCAAGAAGAGTCGATGTGCGAAGAGGTGCCGTTTCCTCGAGTTCAAGATGAGCCAGTGCCGCTTCTTTTCCGCGTGTTCTTTTTAAGAAGCAACCCCACAGAGAAAAAAGAGGAGAAGTGATCTCTTTGAGTTCCGATTTTGAAAACTGCTGGAAAATCGCTTCACACTCAACAAGCGCATTTTCAAGCAAAAGCACGCGTAAAACACGCGCAAGGAGCTCTGTTTTGAAGTGTGGACTTTGCATTTTGCTGATGTAAGGCAAAAGAAGCGTAGATTGCTTGCGATCGCATGCCTGATCGAATAAAAAGCAGGCAATGCGCGCATCCTGGTAGGTCTCGATTGAGGAGATGCGCTGAAAAAAATTTTCCTTCACGTGTTTTGTCTTGCCCAAATAACGGAGGCAAAAAAGTGCACTCTTTTTTTCTTCTTCACTCTCTGCATGTTCATACATCTCTAGTAAAGTCAAGGGAAGCTTCAGCCAAAATGCCAGTTCAAGGGCAAGGTAGCCTTTTGTTTTTTCTACGAAGAAAAGGGGTTCTACATGGCGTTTCAAACTATTCAGTAGATTCTGATTTTCTGATGCCTGAAACACCTCGGGCATGTGGCGCAGCGCCATCAGAGCAATCCGGTAGCCGGCTTGGCGATTTTGGGTGGTGCTTTCATGAAGGCGAAATACGATTTCTTCTTGCACTACAGAACGCAAAGGATGATTCGGATATTTGCGCAGGGCAAGCTCTAGACATTTTGCTTCATCTTCAAATGCCCCCAATGCTTTATAGACAAGCGATTTTCCCAAATATTCGAGCGGTGCGCCAGGCGTGGATTTTAACTTCCCAAATTCTTCTAAAGAAAGAGACAAAAGCTGCTGTTTTTTCTTCTTTTTGCTTTCATGCTCCGCTTGTTCGAGCAATGTGATTCCCGCGCGAAAAAGCGCTTCTCGGCCTTCAAATCTTCCGGGAAAACATCTACTAATTCTGCGGTATTCATAAAGAGCGTTTTTATAAAGACGACTCGCCAAAAAGGCGTCGGGGATCGCAAGGCAGCTGACTTGCACATTGTGACTTCCTAAGAAGATTTTCACTGGGTCCATCTGAAAATCGGCGTCGCGAAAAAGAAAGCCCACATGCGTTCCCACCATTGGTCTGTGACTCACATATTGAGAGATCTGCTTGCCATCTAAAAATACGCGGATGTGACTATCCCACTTTTCAATGACAAGAATCTGACGCATGTTGGATTGTAAATGCGCGTCAGGAAGGCTCATCACTTCCACATTTGAACGGAAAAGTTTGCTCATCGGCGCGTGCGCCGAACTTAACCACAAGCCGTAGCCGTCGACCAGCCCCACTCGTTCTTTTTCCTCAGGGATGCACAAGAGAATGCCGATGCCGGCACAAGAATCCCCAAGACGCACGGAAATTTCCAGCCGCACATTTCCCAGAAAAGAAGCGTGCGTTACCATGAGATTGACCCATTCCATGCTATCGGGCCTCTGCGTGATCGCAAGGTGTTTGGTAAGAAGTACATTTTCCTGAAATTCCCAATCTTTTTTCGTGTGAATGTCGAGTGTTGTCGTCTCAATCCATTCAGGATTGCCTAAAACGTAACTACTCATTTCATCCACGAGCTTTTGCACACTCTGGATCCGCCCTTCTTGTTTGGGGTGCAAACACTTTTTACACAGAAGAGAAAGTTGTGCCGGGATATCGCGATAAGGAGCCGCTTCTATTGGCTCAACCAGCTCTTCGCGCGCCATCCACTTTCGATAGTCCGCAAGCGTTGTACGCTGAAAAGGGAGCTGAAGCGTCAACATCTGGTAGAGAATGACTCCGAGTGCATAAATGTCCGAAGAAAAGGACGATTTTTCCCCGAGCGCCCTCTCCGGTGCCATATGACTGAGCGTGCCCGGGATTTTTCCAGGCATTGTCAGCTCCTGAGCCCCTTCTGAGCCTTCAAGTGCATCATCTTTTCCCACCATACCCGCAAGACCCCAATCCAGAATGATCACTTCGCCGTATTTTCCGATGAGAATGTTGTCTGGCTTAAGATCGCGGTGCAAAATTCCCCGCGCATGGACATACGCAAGCGCCTGGCACAAGCTCAAGAAAATGCGCATGAACGCAGGAATCGAATCCTTTTTTTCCGCCCGTTCTTTCTTCAACACCTCCGCAAGCGTTTCTCCTTCAATGTAGGGCATCGTGTAGTAAATATTTTCCTTGTCTTGCGAAATCGCATAAATAGGAATAATCGAAGGGTGGGAAAGCTGCGCTGCTGTTTTTGCTTCACGCAAAAAACGCTCGCGCATCGTCTTGTGATGGGCAAGATCCTGCCGGATTTTTTTCAGGGCAATCAAGCGGTTTGCAACTGGGTCTTTGGCCAGGAAGACCTCGCCCATCCCGCCTTTGCCTAAACTCCGAAGAATTTCATAATGCATGAATCTATCCCGATATTCGAAAACTTTGATTTTTGAAGGGTTTTTTCACAGATTTTAGTGTCACTCCGCAGGACATACTTGAGAAAGTAGGCCAAGGGAGTGACGCTAAAAGATGTGGAAAAAGACACAAAAAGCATGTTTTTCAAATATTGGGATAGGTTCATGCTAATGAATTGCCCGGAAAGAGAAAAATTGGCAACATGAATCTATTTTATGGAAAAAAAAGTCATCTTAACGGGGGACCGCCCTACAGGTCCGCTTCATCTTGGCCATTTTGCAGGCTCGTTAAAAAACCGCGTTGAATTGCAAGAGACGTGCACCCAATACGTGATGATCGCCGACCAGCAGGCTCTTACCGACCACGCAGATCAGCCTCAAAAGGTGCGCGAAAACGTCCTGGAAGTGGCACTCGATTATCTTGCGGTGGGCATCGACCCCCAAAAAACCACGATCTGCATCCAGTCGCTCCTTCCCGAACTTCCCGAACTGACGTTGTATTACCTCAATCTTGTCACCTGGAATCGCCTGAAGCACAACCCCACCGTCAAGCAAGAGATCCAGCAAAAAGGGTTTGGCGAAGCCGTTCCCGCAGGGTTCATGGTTTATCCCGTGAGCCAAGCCGCCGACATCACGGCGTTTAAAGCCACACTTGTTCCCGTAGGCGAAGACCAGCTTCCCATGATCGAACAGACCAATGAAATTGTGCGCAAGTTTAATCAAACCTACAAATGTAGCGTTCTCGTTGAAGCCAAAGCTCTCATCCCGGAATCTGGAAGACTTCCCGGCATCGACGGCAAAGCCAAAATGAGCAAATCTTTAGGAAACTGCATCTACCTTTCGGATAGCGCCGATGCCGTCGCCAAAAAAGTCAAAAGCATGTACACCGATCCCAATCATCTGCGCGTCGAAGACCCCGGAAAAGTCGAAGGCAATCCCGTTTTCATCTATCTCGACGCATTCGATTCCGATAAAAAAGCACTCGAAGAGATGAAAGCGCACTACGCGCGGGGCGGCCTCGGCGACAGCCTCGTCAAAAAACGCCTCCTCGATGTCCTGCAAGCCTTTCTCGACCCCATGCGCAAAAAACGGGAAGAGCTTGCCAAAGATCCCCACGCCGTCATGAAAATACTCCTCGAAGGCACAGCGCGCGCCCGCAAAACCACAGCCCAAACCCTTGCCGAAGTGCGCAAAGTGATGTGCCTGGATTACCAATGAAAAAGCAAATTCTGATGATCGCCGGGCCCAACGGCGCCGGCAAAACCACAACAGCGCTGGCTCTCATGCCGCATTTTTTTGAGCATTCTGAATTTGTCAATGCAGATGAAATTGCAAGAGGCATTTCTCCATATCAACCAGAAAGTGTTGCTATAGCAGCAAGCAAAATCATGATTGCACGCATCCGTGAACTGCTAGAGCAACAACAAAACTTTGCTTTTGAAACTACGGCTGCAGGCACAAATTACATTAAATACCTGAAAGAAGCAAAAAAATTAGGCTATGAAATTAGTCTTTTATTTTTATGGCTTCCAAGTCCTGAGCATGCTGTTTTTCGTGTCGCCCAACGCATAAAACAAGGCGGACACTCTGTACCAGAAGAAACAATTAGACGACGATATTTTTTAGGAATTAAAAATACAATCAACAATTATTTATTGTTGATTGATAATGCTGTGATTTTGGATTCTACGGAAATCGGGAAAAATGCCATAATTGCTGAGAAAAATGGAATCCGAGGAAAATTAACAATTTTTAACGATGAAGTTTGGAATAAAATGAAGCTGATTGCCAATGACTAGAATAGAAAAAAACATCATTACTCTTCTTAAAAAAGCACACACGCAAAGTTTGCACATTGCCACAGAAATTGCCATCCGCACAGGAACAGCGCTTATTTTTGACCAAGATGGAAAACCTGTGAAATACAAACCACCCTACAAATATGTGCTTGTTCGGTTAAAAAAAGTTAAGAAAGCGCCAAGGAAGGCGTCAGGGCTTCATTTGAAAACAGCGAAGCGCACTTAAATACTTGAACCCAGTATTTTTCTTGTGGGCTGAGGCGGTCTAGCATCGCTTGAGTGGGAATTCGTCCTACGAGTCTGAATCGGAGATCACGAGCCGGCACTTCAAACTCAACAGTAACTTCGTACCCTTGGCTAAGTTTGCTTTTTTCACGTCCAATTAAAGTGCGATGGTTATTTAAAAAGGTTGAAAGTGCTTGAGGGTTTCTCCAGTCACATCCACTTTTTACAAAATCTACAAAAAAATGTTGCTGCATAAAAGGAGAATTGCGGCCACCACGACCGAACATCAAACGTCTAAATGCTTCTGTTCCTGCAGGGATCTCAACAATCATGGGAGGCACAAGTCTCAGCACTTCGCTGAGAGCACGCATTTGGGAAAGAGTTTCTTGTTCTTCGTGGGTAAAAAGATGTTTGTGTTCAAGCACATCCCTAAGAAAATTGCGGATTTCACGCATCCATTCACCCCCGTGTCCGCGCGCACCTGTTGTATATTCTTCTGTAATTTCAGGGTCTGCTGAGAAAGAAAAAGCTACGCGTTTTTGTGCCATGCTTGCATCATAGCGCTGCTTAAATAACCGGAAATAACCCGTTTTCGGAACCCGATTTTCGTGAGCAGACCACAGTCGTATTACTTTCGCGATGATTTCGTGAAGCTCAGCAGGATAAGTTGCACTGATTCCGTGTCTTTTAAAATGCGCAGCATAAAGAGAGGTTGTCCCATGACTCAAGGCAAACGCGTTGATATCTTGCTGCCAAAATTGCTCAATCTGTTGAATGCCTTGATTTGCTTGAAGGCGCTTTTCGTTAGCTGTGTAAAGCAAGTAAATAGCGCCGATTCCCACGGTAAAAATTGTTGCAAAAAAGAAAAGCGCAACTCCGGCTACGCGCAGTTCGCAGGAAATTTCTCGGGAGCCCGCCTGGGGAAGAGATGGCTCCCACAGATGGTCGACATGCGTTGCAATTTCAAGAGTATTTAATACTTCACACATAATTAACTCTGCGCGGCTTGTAGAATATCTACAGCGAGGGTGTGTCCGCCTGTTGCGTGGTTAATGATTTTTCCTACGCAGGATTGATTATAGCTTGTGAGCATTCTTTTGGATAAGGGTAGACGTCTGTGTGTTTGTGCTCCAACTTGGTAGCCATTTTGTTCTACGGCATGGATGCAAGGGGTAAGAACGCATTTTTTGATGGCTTGGTGGCACTTTGTGCAGCATCTTTTTGTGATGTAACGGGGGACACCCGTAAGAGTCGTCGAAACAGCGCTGGTAACACCTAAAACCGCAAGAGAGGCGCTTTTTTTGGCGATTTTGGCAAGGCCAAGAGCCGTGCCGCGCCCCCGTTCTGTCGGGCATCCAAAAATCCCTACAAAAATTGCGCCCGTCAAACAAAGCGTCGAAACCGTTGCTGCTGCTGTGATGCCGAGAGGTTTTACAAGAGTCACATCGAGAACTCCTTCCCCAAATCTTAAAAGAGCCCCTGCAACTTTCCCTGCTGCGCCCCTTGCCCCAATTCCGGCTTCTATCCCGCCCGCTGTCGAATCTACCCATGTTTGAGCAGAGGGGATGGTTGGAAGGCTTTCTTGATTAACTTCGATATTAACTGCCATAAAATCTCCAGTTTTTAAGTAATTATTATACTGAAATTCATGTTAAATTGCAATTACAACATAAGTACTTTATAATAAATGAATTAGGATAAAAACAAGGGGTATGATAAACTACCTTGCCTTATGACAACTGTTTCATGGACAAGATTGCCAACTGCTTTGTGGGACCGTAGTATTCTTTCCTATCTCGACTTATCTGAATTATTGCACTTGCGCAGAGTAGGCAAAGCTTTCACGGCCTGCGTGTATAGGGCAATTCACGATCAAAGAAAGAAGACCACATTTGCCTGCTATGCTGAAATTGTGCAGCAGATGGAAAAAGGCGGGATTCCTCGAGGCGGTGTTGACCAACTTGCAGCGCGCTATCTTAGTCATATGCCTGCCCTGACGGGCTTGAGCTTACTGGGGGGCGGTTTTGCAGCACTGGACACCGTACTTAAGCACAGTCAGGCTAACCTCGTTTATGCAGATTTACGCGGGATGATTTGGGGCTCCACCGGGATGTTTGTATGTGCAAGTGGCATTGCAAGCCTTGGAGGAAAATTTCCCGCTTTGCGTTCTTTCCAGATTACTTTGAAATTGGCGCTTACAGTATTGGGACCGGAGCATTTTACTGATTTTCGCAATCTTACAGAGTTGTTTCTGGAATATGAAGAAAATGTCCCATCTGTTGCTCAATGGAAAAACTCGGAACTTGAGGAACTTGCCCAAGCCCTTCCAAAACTTCAAAAACTCGAGCTGCGTGGTTTTTCTGAAATCACGTACGGGGGAATTCAAGCCTTTCTTCCAAAATTCAAAACTCTTACACAATTCATCTTGGATACAGACGTCGGGGATGTGAATTGGATGCTTTTAAAGCAAAACTTCCCGAGTATTACTTTCTCTCGTCCTGCTGATCTTCCTCAAGCTCCTCGTTGAGGTCTTCTTCGCGCTCATCTTCAGGCTCGGTTGTTCGTCTAAAATACTCCTGGAAGGAGATGTAGAGGGCGCCCACGATGAAAAGCACGGGAAGAAGAAGGTTTTGCCAAAATCCGAACTGGACAATGAAAAAAACGCCGCCAAAAACAAGCAGCGTCACAGCCATGTCGTAAAATTTTGCGAGCAAAAATTGGCGGATGGCCAGCGGGATGCCGATCACGAGCATGATGCCGGGCCACCAGGCGTCCATAAAGGAGAGGAGAGCAAGGCCGATCAGAAAAAGGATCGACGCAAAGGCTTTGGTTTTTTTTTCTGAAACAATGTGGTGCATTTCCTGGGCGTAACATCTTTGTCTTTTTTTGCGCAAGTTGTTAGTCTGCACGCAATGCGCAAATTTTTATTATTGCTGTTGTTTTTCTTTTCTCTTCATGCCGAACGCGTCGACCATCTCCAGCTGGGCCTGGGGGTATTTAATATTGTTCGTCCTGATCGCCAATTCCAGATGCAAGTCGAATACAGGTGGGACGTCGATCTGAAAGGTTTGCGCCCGCTTGCGGCGGTCTTTGTGACGGGGCGGGGGAGTATTTATCTGTGCGCGGGGGCAGGTTGGGACATTTTTTTTGGAAAGCACGTCGTGCTGGTGCCGAGTTTTGCGCCGGGCCTTTATTTCAAAGGAGGCGGCAAGGACCTGCATTTTCCTTTAGAGTTCCGCTCATCTCTTGAGCTTGCCTACGTGTTTTCTAACAAGGGGCGCCTGGGCGCGCAGTTTTATCATATTTCGAATGCAAGCCTTGGGCGCAAAAACCCGGGAGCCGAATCCCTCATTTTCTATTATGCGGTCCCTTTCCCAAAATAAGAATTTTAGGCATGATGCGGACATGCTTTTGCGGTATGCCTTCTTTTTTCTCCTTGCGCTTGTGCCCCTTCAGGCGAAGTTTGGCATTTTTAGGTTCATGAATAAATTTCTGGCTCTGCAGTATCCTTTTCCTCCGGGTTTTCGTAAGCACTGGTATTTTTATTTAACCGATCTTCCGCTGCTGGTTTTTGCTGGAGTTCTACTTTTTGCGTGGAGAAAAAATTTTAGTCTTTTCTTTACAGGGAGCCGCAAGTATTTGTCCCTCTTTTTTGGTGCGGCGTTGGTGTCCTTAGTGCTCTCGCAAGCCGCCGGGTGTCCTCTCCATTATTTACGTCTTGCACAACTTTTGCTCTTGGTGACGTTTTTTTGTGCGCTGGATGCCGGCATGATTTTTAAAAATGTCCGCGAGATTTTTCCTAAAATCTGTAGCATTGTCGTGCTAGTTTCCTTGTTTGAGTGTTCGATTGCGCTTTTGCAGTACATGCTGCAAAAACACCTCTCCTTGAACTTCCTAGGAGAAGGGGATATGGAATTTCGTTTTGTATCGCCGGCAGGCGCGATCATGCGCGCTTCGGGGACGTTTCTGCATCCCAACGTATTTGGCGGATTTCTTGCGGTGGCAATTCCAATGAGCTATTTTTTGCTTGTGCGCACGCAAAAGAGCAGCATCAAAATTCTTCTAGTCGCGGCGCTCTTTTTTCAGCTGCTTGCTCTCACAATTTCTTTTTCACGAGCAGCGCTCGTCGCCTGGTTTTTGTCCACGCTGCTTTTTGCTTTTTTGTGCAAGCGCCCAAAAGTGTTGTGGGTGTCACTTGGGGCTTTTGCCCTGTGCCTTTTTCTCTATTATCCCGCCATTCATGGCCGTGGGGGGGTTGTCAATTACAACCAAAACGCACACAATGCCGATCAAGGAAGAATGTTTTTTCAGGACATTGCGCTATCAATGATTCAAAAAAATCCGATCTTTGGTGTAGGGTATAACAACTACCTCATCCACATGCAGGAGTTTTCTTCAAGAGAGCTCGAGCGTCTCGATTATGTTCCCGTGCATAATATTTTTCTTCTAGCGGCAGCAGAAACGGGTCTTGTCGGTCTTCTTTTTTTCCTTTTGTTTATTTATCATCTGATCAAAGGTGCCTGGAAAAAAATGCGCACACTTGAAGGCGCAACGCTCATGTGCATTTTTGCCGGGCTGCTTTTCATCGGATGCTGTGATTTTTATCTGCTCACGACACAACATGGGCAGCTTCTTTTTTTCACGATTGCAGGTCTTGTAGGCCTTAGTGCCAAGGAGCAGGAAATTGACGCACTTACTTGAAAAACTCGGTGACTGGATCATTTATTTAGGGCTTCCTGTTGTCCATGCCTACCATCTTTTTTGCGGAAGTCTTTTTCTCAATGTTGTGCAAGAAGATGCCCCTTTTTTAGAAAAGGCGGCCAATTCGGCTCTTGCGCCTGTGCATTACCTTTTTTGTGCCAAAAAAATAGAAGGGGAGAAGTTAATTCCGCGCTTTTCTTACCAAGACCACTTTTTGATAAAAACGGCCGTGTCTTGCGTTGCCGCACCCTTGAGCTTGGCTGCTGGTGGAACCTTGAAAGTGGTGGCATTTCTTGCACCCGGCGCTTTTGCCCGTTACAAAGCTCTTGTAAAACGTGAAGAAGCTACAGCGATTACTTCAAACCATGGTGCCTATTTAAAAATGGGCATTGCTCTTCGCGATCTGGCTACTGCGCCTTTTATTCAACCTCCGGAGCATACGCGAAGACCGGGCGATGAAAACCACATGAACATGCAAAAAGAAGCATTAAAAGAAATTGTTACCATTTTGCGTAAAAATGAGATCCCTTTTTGGGTCGATTGTGGGACCTGTCTTGGTGCTTACCGTTACGGGGGAATTATTCCTTGGGACTGGGATCTTGACATAGCGGTGCTGGCTCCCGATTTTGAAAACATCCGGCACGCTTTAAATGCCCTAGATCCTGAAAAGTACAGCGTTCAAGACTGGTCAGGTCGAGATTGCCCAGGCACTTATTTGAAAGTGTACATTAAGGGCACAAACACCCTCATCGATCTTTACCATTTTTCGATCAACTCTGAAAAACGGATGCTCAATTGCATTTTCTCCAATGAACATAGCCCCTTTTTCCCCGAGTCGTGGAAAATCCGCGAGCGGCGCTACAGCGTCGATACCCCCCTTGATGTCGTCTTCCCTTTGAAGCGCGCTTATTTTGACGGCATCGAAGTTCCCATTCCCGGAAAAACAAAAGAATATTTACAACTTCGCTATGGAGAAAATATCTCTCCTGCTAAAATTTACGATCCGGCAACGGGCCGGTATGAAAAAGATCTTTCACACCCTTACTGGAAAATAGCCCATGTCCACTAGACCTCTTTTGAAGCTTGCTTTGTTCGGAAAAATCGATGATTTTTTTTCACATTTGCAGAACCTGCTTCGCAGGTTCGTACCTGACAGAGGAAACGACTTGCATAAGTCGGTGACGAGGTCGGGTGTAAATGTGGAAGAAAAGCGCGGTTTTGACGAGCAAATGAAGTTTCAAAAGAGGTCTGATAATTATGCTGGTGTTACCCGCAGATTTTGCGCCTATCTCATTGATGTCGTTGCGCAACTCATTTTCATCGGCCTTGTCGCGCTCTTGCTCGAACTCCAAAGCTTTTTTGGACTTCTCTCGTCCGGGCTGATCCTCTTTTCTTGTGCGTGGCTCTACTTTGCCTATCAGGAAAGCTCCAAGTGGCAAGCGACTTTGGGTAAATACCTCCTAGGGATAAAAGTGGTGGACCACAACGGCGGACGGATCACATTTAAGCGCGCAACCGGCCGCTTCTTCGGAAAAATTCTCTCAAGATTTTTGTTTGGCATCGGCTTCCTTCTCATCTTTTTTACAAAGAAAAAGCAGTGCCTGCACGACAAGTTAACAAAAACTTTTATCCTTAAAAGTAATTAATTTACTTTTTCTTATATCTTTTTTCTGTCATAATGTTCCGCATTATGACAACAAAAATTGCAGAACCAAAAGATTGGAAAGAACTCGCTTTCCTGCACAAGATTGCAGCAAAGCATAAGACCGATACGGGCAGTTTCCAACCACGTGTGATTGAAGGTCATCGCTACATTTTTATCGGAGCAGCCAAGGGCTCTGAAGCGATCTCTGCAAACTGCATCGCAGAGGCACAAGAAGGAAGACTTGCCTTTTTAAAATTTGATGTTTGGGATGGGGACCAAGCCAATGTTTATTCTTTAGAAAGCGTCAGATTTGAACGGCTCTGGATACCCATGGCCATGTGGCTAAAGTTCAAGGTCATTAAAGAAATAACAGCGCAAGATTTGAAAGAGGATTTTATAAAGTATTGGAAATACATGCAGCATAGGTGCCCATGTCATGAAGAAGCTTTTTCTCAATTGCGCGAGAAAATGTGCACCTATGAGGGCTATTCGGGGAGCAAACTCGATTTAAAGTTTATGGATTTTGTCTTTAGCACTGAAGAATTTATGAATCGAGACGAATTTTTTTTCGCTCCCCCCAAAGATTGGCTAAGTCTTCTTCGATTTATGGCGTGTGTGAGCCATGAAGATTTTCAACCTTTTTGTACGGAAGAAGAAGCTTCTGTCCTCCTGAAAGCTCTTCAAAATCCTGAGGATGAGGCAACGGCTAGTAAATTTCATGCCATCGGAATGAAAAAACGCGTAGCTCTTTACGCGAAAAAGCTTTTCAAAGTCAGCGCTGTAGTGCCTGAGCAACTTGTCCGCGTGGCGCTCATCCCTCCTACTTATTTCCAGCCGTTTCTTGAAAAAGTAGCAGAAAAAAAGGGAGACAAGGGCGACGAAAAGAAATCTTAGCCTTTAATTACCAAATGTGGCTTTAATCTTGCGACCATCTTGGCAAGGCCTGCTTCTTGGACGGCTTCGACCACTGTATCCACATCTTTGTAGGCATCGGGCATTTCTTCTAGGACTGTTTTATTGGAAGTTGCGCGCACAAGAACGCCTTGCTGTTTCATCGCAAGAAAGTCGTCTTTTCCACGACAGGCGATCATCGATTTTACGAGGAATTATGCGCGTCCTGCACCATGGCAACAGCTGCACCAGGTGAGGGGATTGCCGCAGCCTACCAGAAGATGGCTTGCGCGGGCCATATCTCCCGGGATGAGGACAGGTTGGCCTGTCTTGCGAAAGAGGGGAGACAGCTCTTCGGCACCAGGTCCAAAAGCGCGCGTGGCCCCTTTTCGGTGGACGCAGAGTTTGCACATCTTGCCGCCGACTTCGTGTGTTTCAAACTTAGCGATGTTGTGGCAGACGTCATACAGAAGACGGATTTTTTCTCCAGAGATGTGCAGCACATCTTGGAAGGCTTGGCGCACCTCATGTAAAATCTGCTGGCGGTTATTGAAAGCAAAATTGGCGGCGGCGGCCATCGCAGCAAAATACTGTTTTCCCTGAGGGCTGTTGATAGGAGCAGCAACCAGTTGCCGGTCGGGAAGATTTTCTGCAAAGCCTTCTTTGATAAAAGTATTCAGCGTGTCCTGACACACTTGGTGGCCAAATCCGCGCGAGCCCGAATGGATGAGAACATACGCTTGGCCTTCCTGCACATCCCAGGCTTTTGCGACTTCAGGAAGGAAAATTTTTTCTACCTTGCCCACCTCGACGAAGTGGTTGCCCGAACCGATCGTGCCAAGCTGATCTTTTCCGCGCAGCTTCGCAGCATTCGATACAGCAGTTGGATCGGCCCCTTCAATTTTCCCGTGGCTTTCTGCATGCTCAAGGTCGGCCTCAAAGCCAAGGCCGCGTGCAACAGAAAAACGGGCGCCCTCAACTAAAAGCTCTTTGTAGTCGCGCTCCGATAAGCCGCGCATACCGCGATGCCCGCGCCCAACACCGGATGGGACGAGCGCAAAAATGCGCTCTAAAAGCTCTTCGCGGATTTTTTCTGACCAACCATCGAACTGATCGGGCACAAGCGCAAGCCGCACGCCACAATTGATGTCGTAACCGACACCGCCCGGACTAATCACGCCTGTTTCTGCATCCATCGCTGCCACACCACCAATTGGAAAGCCATAGCCCCAGTGGATGTCGGGCATCGCGATGCTGTAGCCGACAATTCCAGGAAGATGCGCGACATTGCGCACCTGTTCAAGCGGCTTTTCAAAATCGACCTCAGTCAAGATTTTTTCGTTTGCGATGACAAGTCCTGGCACACGCATGCCCCCCTTCTGCGGCAAGAGATAGGTTGCAGGCCCTTTTTTTTCTAACTCAAACATCGACGATCATCTCCCACTCGAGGATTCCGTTTTCTTTTTGCAGCGCCCTGCCGTGAAAACTCACCGCTTTAAAGGGGACGCCGCTTTCTTGGTCGGCGCGCGCGACAAGGTCATTCAAAGCCATCACAACGTCATCCAAAGAACTTATTTCTGTATCCGAAGTGTAGTTGAGCAGGGGAGGGAAATGAAAAGCAAGAGCAATGTGCGCGTGCACGAAAAGCTCGTGCACAGTTTTTCCACGGATGCAAAACGCAATATCTGCCGTATGCTCCCACTCTTCAAAAGGGGGAATCAGCTCATGGCTCCAGAGAGGCTTGTACGTGAGATTTCCGACGCTCTCATAAAGGTGCACTGCCGCAACAAAAAAAGGAAAAGGCACTGAGATTTGTTTCCACACATTCCAGTCATATGGTTCGCGCGCGATGGTGACATGCGGCAAAAACGCACGTTGATCCAGAGAAAATCCCAGGCTCGCAAGCCACGTCGACAATGCTTTGTGGTAATTCTTTAAAGCCTCTTCCTGAAAAAAGTGCGCATGTGCCGCCACCACGTGGCCAAGATCGAGTATTTTGTCGCCCTTGCCTACAGGTCCAAGCAAAAACTCAGGCCGCGGGATTTCTCCCAACGGGAGCCGTGCAAGATCGGCATTTCCCAAA
>CAZLDZ010000014.1:0-15506 GCA_964558435.1 uncultured bacterium | reverse complement strand
AAGAGCTTCCACCCAACCGGGGATCACGCGGCCCACAGGAAATACGTGAGGCTCACCGCGCTTGTAAGAACTGTCGAACTCTGTCCCGTCCATGAAATAGCCGCGGTAGTGCACTTTGACCGTATCAAATGTCGTAGGGGTTTGACCATTTCCTGCTTTGAGGACTTTGTACTGCAGACCGCTTGCCAGCACCTGAGTGCCTTCCTGCTTTTTATTGTTCTCTAAAAAGCTTTCGCCTTTCTTCTTATTTTCTTCTGCAAGTTTCGCAATGAATTGTTTTTGCTGTGTTTCAACTTGTGTGCGGATCGCGTTCATTATTTTTTGCACTTCTTCCGTGGGAAGAGAGGGTTTATTTTCTGCAAATCCGTCATGAACCCCTTTCGTCAGAAATTCCACATCCATCTCGTGGAACTGCTCGCGCAGCTGTCCACCCATTTCCAGACCAATACAATAACTTGCTTTTTCGCGATTCGTTTGCATAAAAAATCTCCATTAATCGCACAAAAACGTGCCCGAATTTTTTGTACAGGTTATCGTGGAATCAATCTTTGTACAATTAAAAATTCTAATTTCCTTATTCTTAATCGGTTACAATAACTTCACTCAAAGCAAGTTTTCTGTTAAACTTCTTCGCATGCACTTTACCTGTAAAAATAAAAATTCACTTTTAGCGCTGCTCCAGGAACGTCTTCCTGAAAGCTCGAACCGGTCTCTTCGCACGCTCATTGAAAAAGAACGCATTCTCGTGGATGGGAAGCTCGTGCGTCGCGCAGATGTTTTAGTGGAAGAGGGGAGCGCAATTGTCATGCGCGACAAGATCCAATTTCTCGAGCAAAATGTGCGTCTGCTTTACGAGGATGGGCACATTGCTGTCATTGACAAACCCGAAGGGCTTTTAAGCGTCGCCACCGATTTTGAAAGTTACAAAACGGCCCACGGTGTCCTCAAAAGACGGCGTCCCGGGAAAATGGTCTATCCAGTCCACCGTCTTGATCGAGAGACTTCAGGGGTACTTGTTTTTGCGTACACAGAAAAGGCACGAGAAGGTCTAAAAGATCAGTTCATGCGGCACAGTCTTCAACGTGAATATGTCGCTCTTTTGGAAGGTAATTTGGAGAAAAAACAAGGCACCTGGAAAAGTCTTCTCGAAGAAGATCCTTTTTACTACGTCAAAAACTCTCCGACAGGAAAACTCAGCATCACGCACTATGAAGTGATCTCAGGATCTAAAACCCATTCCTTCGTCCGTTTTCAGTTAGAAACGGGGCGAAAAAATCAGATCCGCGTCCACGCAAGCTCCCACGGACACCCCATCGCAGGTGACACCAAATACGGCGCCAAAACCAACCCCGCAAAACGGCTCTGTCTCCATGCCGAAAAACTCGGATTCATCCATCCAGTCACAGGCAAAAAGCTCTTCTTTCAATCGCCGATTCCCGAATTTTACTCAATGCATTGAGTAACTATGCTTTTTAAGAGAAAACAGGATGAACACGATCGCTTGCTAACGCAAGCGGCAGGATAATGATCGTGTTAATCCTGTTTTCTCTCTAATCGGCGCATGAAGGTCTTTTTGCACTGAAGAGCAATTTGAGACCGTTGCATAAATCATGCTTATCAGGAAAAACCCCGAAGAAGAATAACAGGATGACAGGATGACAGGATGAACAGGATATAACTTTATGGAACTCTTCACTCTTCATCCTATCCATCCTGTCATCCTGTTATTTTTTTCTTAGATCTTTGACTTATGCAATGGTCTCAATTTATATCCAATCAATTTTATAGCTGACGATGTGTTGTCTTAACTGTCTAAGGATAGGACAATTAAATCCATTAATAAAATGGATTCATAGAAAAACTTTATAGCTAACATTCAGAGCTTTTTCTAGACGATGTGCCATTTCTTTGTAGATGGGGCGCTTTCCATGCTCCATTTCATAAATATGATAAGGTTTTACACGAATCGTTTTTGCAAGTTCTAGCTGGGTCATTTGAGCACGCAGACGTGCTCCTTTAAGAGCCATCCCAGGCTCGGTGAATTTTTTGATGTTATCATGAGCAACCTGACGCCAGGGGACATTTTTTTTTCTACGCACTAAATTACGCAGAGAAACTTTTTTTCTTGTTGACGTTCTAGTATGGTGCGTTCTCGTGTGTACCAACATAAAATATCTCGATTTTCTTTGCGGTTTTGTTTTCGATTCTCCAACAAGCTACATAAGTCGGTCTACCACTTTTAATATGGCAATGATACGTATTATCTCTGTCTTTTAATGCGCTAAAATGCGGCCAATTTTTTCTAAAAGGTCCTTCTTTTTCAATCTCAAGGGCAAGAAGGTCAATTTGTACTTGTATGTTTGGTGGCAGTTTTCTGCGATTTTTTACAGCTCTATTTGAAAAACTTACATGCCAATTGACACCTAACAATCTACTTCCTACAAGCTATTTTTAATAGCACATAGTCTAGTCTTTTTTGAATAATTTTTTCAAAAAGAATCTAAATTCTTTTCTTGAGGACGTCTTTTTCGCCTTCGGTGCGTGCGACGAGCACGGCGCAGCAGCTGTCGCTAAAGACGTTGACGGTGGTGCGGCACATGTCAAGGAGGCGGTCGACGGCGATGAAGAGGCCGACGCTTTCTTCAGGTAGGCCGATGGCTTTTAAGATCACGAGGACGGCGACGAGGCTTCCTGCGGGGATGCCGGCAACGCCCATCGAGGTGATGAGGGCTAAGAAGACGACGATGAACTGGGTCAGGAAGGAGATTTCAATTCCAAAAATTTGTGCGACGAAGAGGGCGGCGACGCATTCGTAGAGGGCGGATCCTGCAAGATTCAGCGAGGTCCCGAGGGGGATGACAAGGCTGGAAATCTTGTTGGAGACGCCGGCCCGTTTTTCGACGCAGTCGAGTGTGATGGGAAGGGTTGCAGACGATGAGCTGGTGGAAAAGGCGGTGATGAGCGCAGGTGCCATCGCGCGGAAGTGGTTGAGAGGGCTTACGCCCCCGACAAAGCGCAAAATGAGGGGCATGACAACAAACATAAAAAAGACGAGGCCTAAAATGACGGTCACGAAGAAGAGGAGGAGCATTTTTAGGGATTCTGTGCCGGTGGTTGCAAAGACTTTAGCGACGAGAAAAAAGACCCCAATCGGAAGCACTTTCATGATGATGTGGGTGATGCGGATCATGGTTTGAAAGACACCTTGCCAGAAGCCGAGAAGAACAGAGGAAGCTTGGCTCTCAATTTTAGAAAGGGCGTAGCCAAACAGTAGAGAGAAAAAGATGATGCCCAGCATTTGACCGCGTCCCAGTGCATCGACGATGTTGGCGGGGACAATCTGCAAGAGAAGGTCGGAAAAAGTGTTGAGTTTGCCGGAAGAGATGTGTTCTTGTACGGTGCTCGCTGCAATTTTTTCAGAGAGGAGTGCGGTATGCTCACCCACTCCAGGCTGCAGCATGTTGACGAAAAGGAGTCCTGTCAGGACGGCAAGAAAGGTGGTGCTGATATAAAATGCAAAGGTCTTGATGCCGACGCGTCCAAAAGAGCCTTCGCCGCCAATGCGGGCGATTCCTGTAATGATGGAGGCGGTGACGAGGGGAACAACGACAAGCGTAAGGGCACGGATGAAAAGAGTCCCTAAAAGATCGAAGAGAGAGTAAAGGGTCATGCCAAAGAGGCTTTTTTCTGTGCCGACAAGAGGTCCGACACACATTCCCAAGATAATTGCGGCAAATACCCACCAGGGAGAAACTTTCTTCCTCATAATCGTGATTGTGCAGATTTAAGTAGTTCTTTTATATGAAAAAATATGAAAAGTAAAAAAGGCAAATCTATGGCGATGGGAAAGTGTGTTACGCAGAAGTTAATTAAGAGTCATCTTGTGTCGGGCCAGATGCAGGCGGGGGAAGAGATTGGCCTGAAAATTGATCAGACGCTGACGCAGGATGCGACGGGTACGATGGTCATGCTTGAGCTGGAGGCCATGGGGGTTAAAAAAGCTCAAACAGAGGTATCAGCTCAATATGTGGATCACAATCTACTGCAGACCGACTTTAAAAATGCGGACGACCACATCTTTCTTCAGAGCGCCTGCACAAAATTCAACATCTGGTTTAGCCGAGCAGGAAATGGTGTGAGCCATCCGGTGCACATGGAAAATTTTGGGATTCCGGGAAAAACGCTTTTAGGATCAGATAGCCACACGCCCGCTGCGGGATCGATGGGAATGCTGGCGATCGGTACGGGGGGACTTGAAGTGGCGCTTGCAATTGCAGGGGAGCCTTTTTATGTGCGGATGCCAAAAATTATGGGCGTGCGCCTCACTGGAAAGCTTTCTTCTTGGGTGAGCGCCAAAGATGTGATCTTAGAGATGTTGAGACGGCACGATGTGGATGGGGGAGTGGGGCGCATCATCGAGTATTATGGCCCAGGTCTTAAAAATTTAACAGCGATGGACCGGCATGTGATCGCCAACATGGGAGCAGAACTTGGTGCGACAACGACTGTGTTCCCATCCGATGAAGAGACGCGTAAATTTTTGCGTCAGCAAAAGCGGGAAAAAGATTGGGTGGAGATCCTCTGTGATGAAAAACCCGATTTTGATGAACATGAAGAAATCGATCTTTCGAAACTAGAGCCGCTGATCGCTTGTCCGAGCAGTCCTGGGAATGTCGTGCCGGTAGCCCAAGTCGCAGGAAAAGAGGTTTTCCAGACAATGGTCGGCTCCTCGGCAAATCCAGGTCTTCGCGATTTTGCGATTGCTGCGATGATTATTCAAGGAAAGCAGGTGCATCCGCGCGTTTCCTTCGACATCATTCCCACGTCGCGCCAAATTTTAGAAAATCTCACAGCGATGAGTCACGTTCAGAGCCTTCTTCATGCAGGAGCGCGCATCCACCAACCCGGCTGCAATGGCTGCATCGGGATGGGGCAAGCCCCTGCAAGCAATAAAATCAGCTTGAGAACTGTGCCGAGAAATTTTCCGGGAAGATCCGGAACAAAAGACGATCTCGTCTATCTCTGTAGCCCCGAGACGGCAGCGGCGTCTGCGCTCACGGGTGTGATCACCGATCCGCGCACGCTGGATATGAAATACCCCGCATTTGAAGAGCCAGAAAAAATTATCCTCAACCCTCAGGCGATGCTCAAGCCCGAGCACAATCCCAAAACAAAATTGGAAATGGGTCCCAACATCAAGCCTCTTCCCCTTTTTCCCAAGCTCGAAGACCACATCCAAGGCCCCGTGCTTTTAAAAATGGGCGATAACATTTCCACCGATGAAATTTTGCCGGCAGGAACCAAGGTTCTTCCGTTTAGAAGTAACATTCCAGCAATTGCGCAATTTACGTTTGGCCAATTGGATGAAACATACTACGAGCGCGCTATGAAACACCAGAAAACAGGTTCTATCCTCGTCGGAGGCGCCAATTACGGACAGGGCTCAAGCCGTGAACACGCCGCGATCACTCCGCGCTTTTTAGGTGTGCGTGCCGTGATTGCCAAAAGTTACGCGCGCATCCACCGCAAGAATTTGATCAATTTTGGCATCGTGCCCCTCCTATTTGACGACGAGAAAGACCTCGAAAAAATCGATCAAGATGACGTTCTTGAAATCCGCGATGTGCGAAAAGCTCTTGAATCGGGAAAAGAGATTACAGTCACGAATAAGACCAAAAAGAAAACCTTCAAGACACGGCACTCTCTTAATGAACGGGAGCTGGAAGAAGTTCTAGCTGGCGGCCTCATCAACGCGCTCATGCATCGCAAAAAAGAAAAGATGCGTTGATCGATACGAAAGAATGCAGTCGGCAAGAGTCTCAGGAGAGACGCGCAAGACCGCATTTAAGTGATTAATCAAAAAGCCTGTCGTGTCATCCACTTTAAGGTAGGCCATTTTATGACCAATTAGCTCCACTGTATACATGCCCGGTGCCAGACGAGCTACTGCATCAAGAATGGCAGGCTTCTGCATCTGAATGGAAGGGGGCAAGGGATCTTGAAGTTTCTGTAAATTTAGCAACTCTTCACTCAAATGAAAAACAGCAAGAAGAGCAACACGGACACTTTCTTGTGACAGGCACGCAGCAATCAGGCACAGATGCTCTTCTGGATTTTCACGCGCAGATTTAACATACAAAGAAATAAAAAGACTTGTCACGCCCCGGCAAATTCCCTGAGGTAGATAATATTCAATAGTCTGGCATTCAGTGGGGAGGCTATTATCAAATTTGAATAGGACTGGCATATCCCAATCTATGTCTTCCTTAGTGAAGGGTTCACGTTGATACACGCTGCGTGCATCGTATGTGTAAAAAGAGGGGAGGGGAGCAATAAAATCTTTTCCATAACAAATCAGCCCAATTAAATGGGTTAAATCGTTGATGCAGCGTTTTGCAAAGACTTCACAATCGAGTGCGATCTCGCTTTGATTCAAAAGATGCAAAAAAGGGGCAAGACACTCAAGAAACAAGGCGCACAGAACACGGCAAGGCGCTAAAACAACTTCCCAAGCAAATGTGGCCCAGAAACCGGGCGCGAAAACGGCTTTCTCAGAAAGCTGACAAGCTGCAAAATAGTTCTTAAGATCCTTGAAAGAGGAGTCTTTAATTACTGGATAAGACATATGGATGAAGCCGCTTGTGTGCGTCTAGGTATCCTAGGAGAATCGATTACAGGTAAATCCAGTGCTGCAACTTTGCGCATAAATGCATTTTCTTCTTCTAATTGTTGTTTGGTCTCTTTTCTTTCAGCTCTTTGTGGCATAGTTAATCCATTAACTACTTTCAGATTTAGAGCCATGACTCGCTTTCGAGTTTCTTCCGTCAGAGGGTTTCCTGACAAGTCTAAATACTGCAACTTTCTCAAGAGTTTAAAATGCGGGGGAAGTTCTGTGAGATGATTTCCTGAAAGATCGAGTGAAGTCATCCCTGTTAAAAAGCAAATTTCAGGAGGAAGGACACGCAGGCCTTGATTAGATAAAGACAACCGCTCAATGCTTGCAATTTCCTCAGCAAATACAGGGAAAGCGTCTCGAATCGCGTCGGGGTCGCTGAGTTCCAGCAAATCTCCACGCTGTTCTTTCAGCTTCATCCAAAGCATCCGCAGAGCTACCTTTTCAATGGCGGATGGGTGTATCGCAGCACCTTCAAGATTGATCACTTTAAGGCGGCGCAGCCCTTTAAGTCCGGAAACATCTTGCAGGGGGTTAAATGAAAGATTTAGCGAGGTAAGCGCCGGAAATTGACTAAGCTCTTCAGGAATGCTTTCAAGTCCTGCGCTTGATAGATCGATATGCGTGACATGAGCAAAGACAGGTTCTTTGTCATCAAGTCTTTTGTGTGCACGGAAGAATTCAACAAGTTGTTTTGCTGGACGTTCGAAGTAGTCAGGGTCTATAGCTCTTACAGCACTCCAAAGACGCGGAAGTGCCTGGACTTCTTTCCATCTTCTGTGGAGCTCGATAAAATAGCGCGGAGAAAAGTGATTTCGATAACGTTGAGTAATTTCTTTTAAAGCCTGAGGGTCACATTTCACGAGTGAGCACTGTAAGCCAAACTCTAGCCCATTCAATGCTTTCATGGGGGTGCTTGCCTCATTTAATAAAATTCTAAAAGAGTTGGACACGAAGGGAGACTCCTCTAATTGCTGCGCACATTCCTGAATGCTTCTAGTCCAGTTGTTGCTTAAAAAATTACTTGGTGATGTCATATAAACCTTTTGTTAATGGCAATCATATTACCATTACTTATGTTATAAATATATAATAATAATTATTTTAGTCTTTCTATAATTATAATGGATTGGTATGCTGCAAGCTTATGAAAAAGCTCTATTTATTAAGCGCTGGATGTCTCGCTGCCCTTTCTCTATTTTTGGCTGGATTTGAACATGTGCGTTCCGATTATCCTGCCTTTGTAGAGAGCACGGAGACCGGTTTTGGCAAAAATATCACCATCACAGCGAAGCAATATTCACCTGACGAGTCTGAGAAATATTTGGGGCGCAATCTTCTTTCAAGTGGCTACCAGCCGATCCAGGTGACCATCGAAAACCACAGCAAAGAGACCTATTTGATCTCAAGAGATAGCATAAGCCTGCCCAACGCCACCCCAGGGCAAGTGGCGCGCTCTGTCAGCAAAAAAGGCCTTCCGCGCAGCATTGCTTTGAAAGTAGCGGGCTTTTTCTGTGCACCGTTTATGCTGCTCAGTACAGCTGATGGGATTTATACCATCAAAACCTATTCAGCGATGCGCAGTGATTATGGCGCAAAAGGTTTTAAGGAAAAGGAAGAGCATCTGTTGCCTTATTCCAGCACAAGCCGCGTGATTTTCGTGCCTAAGTCAAAAATGAAGGATAGCCTCACTGTGACACTTCTTACTCCCGGGGGTAGAGCTCAGAGCTTTACCCAAACCCTCGCGGAGAGCAAGGTCTCCTTGGATCCAGTTACATAAGATCAATTATCAGACGTTATCTTGGCATTAGGAAAGATCTGTTTCCAATAAGGTGCTATTTCCTTTTTAGCGGAAGGACATTTTTTGAATTCTAGCTTTTGAACAAGTGGAAATGTTTTTGTGCACGTGCATTTTTCAGGCAAAACAACCTTCATGAATTGCATGCACCGAACAAAAGGCGGAAGGTGTTCAAGAACCAGCTCAAGTGGAACAGTTAAATGCTTGTCTCTAGGCGATGAAACAGTAAGCGAAAGAAGTTGTGGAAAAGCTTCTTTAAGGGATGGGAAACATTTAAAAGCAGGTTCAGATTCGAATACAACGCCCAAAGCTTCCGTCGTGGACATGGGTTGTAATCGTTTAAAGGGGTCATTTTTGTTGTGAGCGGTTAGGTCTATATTAACAAATAAGGCCTTGGGAATTTTTTTTGCCTTTTCAAGAGTTGTAAGCCATCCCCTCACATCTATGTTTGTAAACCATGCAGGTGGCCTTAGACATTCTAAAGAAGGGCAATAGGTTGAGAAGGCGTCAATGATATTGGGTCTAACCTGTGGCGTAAGTTCTTTTTTAATTCCAAGGTTACCCAGATCCCACCTACTAAGCTTGGGGTACATCTGCAAAACTTTTGCAACAGCCTGCTTTAAACGGTCGAGGTCTCCAAGATGAGGAGAAAGCCAAAGATCTATTTCAAAATGGGTTAAGGATTTTCGCTTTTCTTTTACGATTGCATGCCATGTGCGGCAGGTCCAAGAGGCTCGAACAATATCTTTGGAATCTGCCAGGACTTGACATTGACCGTCCCGCCTGTCTTCCATCAAAAATTCAAGGGCGCAACCAACCAGGTTTTTATTGGTAAAAACCTGGGGCATGACGCTCCTAGGCTCAATGCGGGCTCTTTTTACTGAAGGTATGCTCATAGGGCCGTTAATTATAAGGAATTTCTAAAAATTGGCAACTAGTTTTATAAGAAATTAAAATTAAGTTTATATGTATAAATACATAATTATTATTTTAGTTTACATATAATTAAATATTAATTAATATATCTAACTATGAACGAAATACGATTTTCAGCTTATGCGGTTTTTCCCGCACCCCGAGAGGAGCGCAATCCACGCGCGGCCTGGAGCCTCTGCGATCGCGTTGTCTTTGAAATCCTCGAGACTGTGGACGAGCTCGTCGGTTGGCGCTGGGCTTGTGAAAAGTGCACGGCAATCCAGCGTAAGTATGAGAGGTGTCATGCTATTGCTCTCAAGCGCATAAAACTGCCTGTTGTTGCCGAAGTCCCTGAGGTTCTGGACTATAACGTTCCTAATATTTCTGGAAGGCAAAGCCTTGATATTCTTAGAGATAATTTAGAGCAGGTTTGTGAGGGTCTTGAGATCCCTTGCGATGAAAATGCAGAAAAACTGTGTGAATTGCTTCTTCCCGAGCTAGATTCATATCCAACGACTTGGGAAGAATGGCGAGATCACCTACAAAATGCCATTTACGCCCAGCGTGAAAATGCTCTAAAAGCCGCCCATCCTAACCGCTATCCTGACGCATTAGTCACACTGTTTGCCGCCCAGCCGGGCTGGCCCAAAGCTTTCGAAGAAATCCCCGCTTATGCGGCAAATCGAGGGCGTTTTGACAGGCTTTGCGGCACCTATTGGGCCGGAAGAAATGTCCCCCTGTATGAGGAAGAAGTCGATGCTTTCTTAGCTGGTCTTCCCTCCCCTACTCTCCCCTACGAAATTTAAGATGTTCACAAAAAACAAACTTGATAGATTAAGTAGCTTAGGTTAAGTCACTTGCGCTAGCTCGTGCCCGATCTTTTTCTTTGTTAAAGCTTTTGGCGCTTGAGCATTTCGGCGAAGAGGCCCCCCTTTTCGGCTAGTTCTTGGAAGGTGCCTACTTCTTCGATTTTTCCTTGGTCCATGACGTAGATGCGGTCGGCGTACATGATGCTGCTTAAGCGGTGGGCGATGACGATGCGGGTGACTTCAATTTTATCGAGGTTGCTTGCGACGAATTCTTGGGTTTTATTGTCGAGGGCGCTTGTCGCTTCGTCTAAGATGAGAATTTTGGGAGAAGAGACGAGTGCGCGAGCGAGGTAAAGTCTTTGTCTTTGGCCGCCTGAAAAAGAGCTTCCTCCCATCGGAAGGACGGTGTTGAGGCCCATGGGGAGTTTTTCTAAATCTTTATCAAAAGCAGAAAGCTTTAGTGCTCGTTCGATCTCTTCGGCTGTGTAGGTTCCGGCACCTACGATGTTATCATATAAACTTCCGGATAGGATGCCGGCGTTTTGAAGGACGACACCGATTTGGCGCCTGACTTGTCGCATATCAAGATCTCGGAGGTCTGCATCATCATAAAGAACTTCTCCTTCTTCGGGTGTTTCGAAACCGAGGAGGAGTCGAACGATGGAGGATTTTCCGCACCCGGAGGGTCCCACGATGGCGACCATTTCGCCAGGGTTTGCGACAAAATTGATGTCCTGCAGGGTCCACGCGCCTTCTTTGCTGTAGCGGAAAAAAACCCGGTCGAGAACAACTTCTCCTTTTAATGTGACTTTTTGCACTTTTTGGGGGCGGGCTTCGAGCTCTTCTTCTCCGATGAATTTTGCCTTTTTCCATTTGGGGACGATGGCGGAGATGGAATAGGCTGTTTCAAAAATCTCAAGAGTTGAGGAGATAAAAAGACTGTAGGCTGTGTTAAAGCCGATAAATGTCCCAAGTGTCATGGGGAGCTCGCCACTTCCAGTGAGATTGAGGTGGGAGGTTTTGCGGAACATGATGAGGGCAAGCGAAAAAAGAGCTCCTGTCATGAGCATGGGAAAAAGACGGAAAATGAGGCTTTGAATCCCTGTGGCATACTGGATTTTCATATCGGTGCGTTTTTTCTGACTAAAAAGATCTCCCCATTTTCCAAAGAATCTGCTCTCGGCTCCTGCGACGCGGATTTTGGGGATGCCGGAAATGATTTGTACGACAAGTCCTTGGATGACGTTCGTGAGCTCGACGCTGCGCTTTAATAGTTTTACCTGTGCTGTGATGCAGGTTGCGTAGATCACAGATGCAAGAAACATGCCGAGGATGCCAAGGGCTGTAAACGCGGGGCTATAATAGAACATCAGGGCCAGATAAAAAAAGCAGTAAACGATATCGGAAAGGAGGCGGATTGTGTTTTGCGAAATCTGCGAGCGGATGCCTTCGAAGAGCATGGCACTTCCCATCAAATTTCCTGAAGAAACTTTGCGGAAAAACGAAGCGGGAAGCATGAGGATTCTCGTCCAAAGAGAAGAGACGACTTGGATTTTTGAAAGCCCTTCAATCCGCAAAATGGCAAAATTTTTAGTGAGAGAAAACAGCGAACTTGCAAAGGCGGTCAGCAAAAGTCCGATCGAAAATTGTCCGAGAAGAGAAAAATCTCTTCCAAAGGTCATGGCGTCGAAAAGCTGTTTCATGGCAAAAGGGGTGAAGAGATTGACCAGGCCGGTGCAGAAGGCAAGAAAAACAAGCCCATAAACATCTTTTAAGTTTCTCTTGAATGCTGTTTTGCAAAAATCGCGGAAGCGCAGCAGTTTTTTGGGAAATCCTTCAAAAAAAACATAACCCTCTTCAGAAATAAGGGAGGCGTTGGATTCTGTTAAGGGGATTTTTTCCAGGTGGATCGGATCGACGATGCAATAGTAGGCTCTTTTTTTAAGTCCCCTTCTTTGAGGAAGAAGGGCAACAGGTGTTTTTTCTTCGCCAAAAAAACCTAAAATGGGATCAGATCCCCTCTTCCACCACTGGGGACTTCCTAAAGAGATTCTGCGAAAAAAAATGCCAGAATTAGATGCGATTTCACGGACTTCCATGTCATGATTTAGATTCTTCCCAAGAGCTGGAAAAAGAGGAGTATTGAGGATTTCGCCAATGATGTTTACTGCTTTAAAAAGCTGGCTCCCCTCTTCTGTGATTGTGATGGCGAGCTTATCATTAAGAACAGATCCGAGTTTATAAAATGTCTCTTGAAACTGCTCTTCTTCTTCGGTGCGCATTTTCTGCATCCGCACAAGCGAGTCGGCAAGTTTTTTTTCCTTTTTATAAATGCACGCAAAAAATACGAATTTATAAAAAGCCTCTAAGCTTGCTACTAGCTGAGGCTTTCCAAGAAGTTTTTCCGTTAAAGTGCTGCGGAAGATAAGAGGTGTTTTTGCTTCGATCATGCAAGAAAAAATCAAGGGAAAAAGAGGGTTTTTCTCTTTGGTGATGCTCTCTGGAATCGGAGGGTATTCAAAGGATCCTTCTTGCAGTTCTATCCAAGCAATTTTTTCTCGATCTTCGGGAAACAAGGAGCGCTCAAGCGCAAGAATATGCCCTTTTTCTGCACGCACTTCTTCTTCCGGTTTGAAAAAATGGGATGGAGGTATTTCAGATGATTGAGGGAGTAACAAAAGAAGTCTTCGGACAAAGCGTTCTAGAAGAAGGGTAAAAGAGTGAGCTGCTTCCTGTGTGTGCAGAACTTCTTTTTGTAGTGAAGAAAAGCTGTGTTTTCTCAGAGTGGTTTTTCTTGGGCAAGCAAGAAACAAGGAAGGCGATCCCAAGAGGATTTCTCCAGAGACTAATTCAAGAAGAAAAATCGGGATAAACTTGGGATCTTGCGCCTCTGTGAAATAAAGATCACCCCCCTCCCCTTCCACCCACCACAGTGTGTCGAAAGAGTCCAGAGAAAAATGCATGCCTGCCTCGACAACAATCTCCTCTCCCCTGCCGAGAATTTCCTGTAGCTCGAGTGCAATTTTTGGAACGTGAATTGTGTGATTCATATGTCTCTTGTGACGAGGTCGCGGTAGGCACCCGTCTCATTTTTTAAAGCTTCGTGGTTTCCTCTTTGGATGATTTCGCCATCTTTCAATACGAGAATCTCATCGCAATCGCGAATCGTGCTGAGCCGGTGTGCGACCATGAGGCACGTACAGCCCCGTTTTTTCACATTTTTGATGATTTTTTCTTCGGTTTTGGAGTCGAGTGCTGACGTCGCCTCATCGAGAATCAGGATGGAAGGATTTTGCAAAAAAGCGCGTGCAATTTCGAGGCGCTGTCTTTGCCCTCCACTTAAGTTGCTTCCCCCTTCTGTTAAGACAAAGTCATAGGCATAAGGTTTTTGTAGGATCTCATCATGGATGCACGCATCTTGTGCGGCGTGGGTGATTTCATCATCTGTAAAGTTTTTATCGAAGAGAGTGATGTTTTCACGGATTGTTCCGGCAAAAAGAAAAATTTCTTGGTCGACGGTTGCAAGAGAGTGTGCGAGCTCTTCACGCGTGAGTTCGCTGCGTTTTTTTCCATCGAAGAGGATGTCTCCACTCCAGGGAAAGAAGAGGCCACTGATGAGCCTTCCAAGGGTGGTTTTGCCGCATCCTGTTGCGCCCACAAGGGCAATTCTGTGTCCTGGGTCCAATTTAAGATTAAAATTGCGGATGAGGGGTGGATCTAAAGGAGAGTATCCAAAGAAAAGCTCTTTTATTTCGAGCGTTCCTGAAAGGTGCGTAAGCTCTCTTCCTTCAGCCACAGGGTTTAAATCATAGTGGGGGTCTGGCGGGTTATTCATCACATCGTCGATGCGTGCCATATCGATTTTTACGGTCTGAATATCTTCGCCCAATTGACTCATCTGAAGGACAGGGCCGTTGAAATTGGCGATGAGGGTCTGCAAGGCAATGAAAAGCCCCATCGTAAATTGTCCCGACATCATCTGCCAGCCACCGATGCTAAAAAGTGCAACCGTAGTGATGAGCTGTAAAAATGTCGGAACGACGGCAATCTGAGCATTTTTTTCTCCAAGTCTCTGCTCTGTGTTGAGTGAGCGATTGAAGTAGCCAATCAGGCGCGAGAAGAAGTCGGTTTCTTGACCTGATGCCTTGATGGATTCCACATAGTAGAGCCCTCCAATTGCAAAACCAAAAAACTTTCCATAATCTTGTTGAAGATTTGCATAAGCATCATTGCGGAAGCGCTGGATTGCGGCAACAGCGGCAAAGTTGAGAAGGGCTGTAAACAGGGCGATGCTTGCAAGAATCCAATCAAATGCAAACATGAGAAAACCGTAAAATACGATGAAGAGCATACTTAAAAAAGTGGTAGCAAGCTTTCCCGTCAGCGTATTGATGACAACATCGTTTAAAGAAAGCCGGTAAGCGATCTCCCCTCCAAATCTCTGCTGATAAAAGTTCAAGGGCAGGCGCAAGATATGTCTTAGATAATCCGCGGAAAATCGAATGGACAATTTTCCATTCAAACGGATCAATAAATACTGCTGCAACCAGATAAGAAGTCCAGTTGTTGCAATTAATGCAAAAAAAATCAGAATGAATCCCTGTGTCCAGTTATAAACTTCTTCGCCTAAAATCGTGTCGAAAAACACCTTGGTTAAGGTCGGATAAATTGCCGTTGTCAGCATGACGCCAAGCCCTGCTAGAAAAAGGTAGAGAATCGAGCTTTTGACGTGGCTCAAGCGCTTGACAATCGCAGGCCAAATTTGTGGCGGACACCCTCCTGTCTGAAAGGAGTCGGTTTTTGCAAAAACAAGGATAACTTCAGAATATTGGTCTTTAAATTCTTTAAAGGAAATTTTTCTGGGGCCACTTGCCGGATCGTTCAAAAAAACAAAATCATCCTGAAAGCCCTCGATCACGAGAAAATGGTTGAAATTCCAAAAGACAATAAAAGGAGGCTCAACCGATTTTAGATCTTCGGCCGATCTTCTGTACGCTTTTGTATCGAGGGCAAAGCTTTCTGCTGCGCGTTTCACATTAAATACTGTGCTTCCATCGCGCGAGACGCCGCAGGCAATCCTTAATTCCTCAAGCGGAAGAAAACGCTTGTGGTATCCCAAAATGATTCCAAGCGCCGCCGCCCCGCATTCCACCGCCTCCATCTGAATCAACGTCGGAGTCTTTACCCGTTTATACATATGTAAAAATAAAGGATTGACTGAATTTTTTTTTGTGCGAGTTAAAATAGGGCTTCCATTTCACAAGTCGGGGGTCTGGCACTACGTGTCCCGCCCCCCCGCTGGCCCCCTGGG
>CAZLDZ010000013.1:0-15639 GCA_964558435.1 uncultured bacterium | reverse complement strand
ACGGCTTATTCAGCCAGGGGATTTTAAGTCCCCAGTGTCTACCATTCCACCATCCGAGCAAGAAGGAGAAAGTTTAGCGCTTCCGGGCGAAAAGTTTCAAGTGCGATCGAAGGGAAGGCCAAAGCTTGTGGTCTCCTGAGAGTAGGACACAGAGACTCTGCTGAGGCTGCTTTCTTCACCGTTTGTGTTTTCTTCCTCTTCTACTTTGTCGGCAGAAAGATCTCTTTCAGGAAGGCTGAAATCTTTTTCTTTATACCGGCCGATGGTTTCGGAGATGAGGGTGGTGGGAGGGGGAAATAGGGCGCTGAACGTCGAAGATGAAACTTGCGTTTCATCTTGGGCACCACCTCCTTCTTCCGTCATGACGGGTGATGCTTCATCTTTTTGTTCGGGAGTGTCTGCTTCTTGGCGTCCGTCGCGACGGCGGCGGCGGTGTCGTCTGTCACGGCGGCGCTCGCGGGGTTGTGGGCTTTGCTCTTCTTCGCTTGCGCTCTCTTCTGGGGCTTCTTCTGGAGCTTCTTTGGGTGCGCGCTGCTCTTTTCCGCCGCCAATTTTGATGGCGCGTTCAATGTTGGCATTTTTGAGGGTGAGGCGGGCTTCTTTGACTTCGACGACTTCGTAGTCGCTCACAGGGACTAAGAAAGACTTGGGTTTTTCTTGGGAGCGGAAGAAAAAGGAGCGTCCAAAGGAGACGACTTCTACGGCGTCAACTTGGTACTCTTCTTGGCCTGTGGTTTTGCTGCTGCGAACGAGGAGTTTATAGCCTTCCTTGGGTGTGATGATGGTCTCGATTAATGGTTCTCTTGTAAAGTTCACGGATTATTCCAGGGTTAAAAGTTTTTTGCTCGTATGAGTTCATGATTTTTCCTTAGTTGCCATGTATTTTAACAAGTCGGCAACACGGTGGGCATAACCCCATTCGTTATCATACCAAGCGATGAGTTTATAAAATCGGGGATTCAGGGCGATCCCGGCTCCTTTGTCAAAAATACAAGAAGCGGGATGGCCGATGAAATCGGTGGAAACCACCTCTTCATCGCAGTAGGCGATGATCCCTTTATATGGGCCTTCTGAGGCCTTGATCATGGTCTTACAAATTTCGTCGTAATTTGTCTCTTTTTGGAGTTTTACTGTTAAATCGACGACGGAAACACAAACGGTCGGAATGCGAAAGGCCATTCCGGTGAGTTTCCCTTTCACTTCAGGAATGCATTCAGCAACGGCTTTTGCGGCTCCTGTTGAGGAAGGGATAATATTGATGCTCGCGGCTCTTCCTCCTCGCCAGTCCTTTTTTGAAGGTCCGTCGACGGAAGGTTGGGTTGCGGTGAGCGAGTGGACTGTGGTCATCAGGCCTTCTTCGATGCCAAAATTGTCGAGAAGGACTTTAGTAAGGGGTGCAAGACAGTTGGTTGTGCAGGATGCGTTCGAAAGAATGGTGTCTTTGTCGGGGTTGTATTTTTGGTGGTTAACGCCCATGACAAACGTTGGAATGCTGTCTTTGCCTGGGGCAGAGAGGATGACCCGTTTTGCGCCGGCGTGCAGGTGTTTTTCTGCAGCTTCTCTTGTGGTAAAATGCCCGGTGGATTCTATGACGTAATCGATGTGCATTTTTTTCCATGGAAGCTTTGCAGGGTCTTTTTCAGAAAAAACGTGGATCTTTTTGCCTTCCACGACGAGGGTTTCCCCTTCGGCCTTGGCATCAAAAGAGGGTTTTCCATGCACGGAATCATGGCGCAGGAGATAGGCTAAGTTATCTGCAGGGACGAGGTCGTTGACTGCGACGATGTTTAAATCTTTGTATTTTTCGGTGATGATACGAAAGGCAAGACGCCCGATCCGTCCAAATCCGTTAATCGCTATATTAATGGGCATCGTTTCACCTTATTTATTGAATAATACCGAGACATCCGATGGATGTAAAGTGGGCTCTTATTCTGGCAGATACTCAATAAAACACGTTGGAGCGTTGTCGCCGATGCGATACGATTTCTTGATGATGCGGGTAAACCCACCATTGCGCGTAGCAAAGCGGCTTGAAAGATCTCCAAAAAGTTTTTGTACAATTTTGCGATCAATATTATGGGCTGCTTTTTTTGGCTCTTTTTTGGCAACGCGCGTTTCTTTGGGTGTTAACACATTAAAAGAAATCATGAGGTCAGCGATCGCTTTTCGTCTGCTGCCAAGGGTATTCTTCTTAGCGAGGGTAATCAGTCGATCTGCATGGCGTCTTAGCTCTTTGGCTTTGGTCACTGTCGTTTCTAAACGTCCGTGTTCGATCAGCGACTTAAGCATATTGGCAAGCATGGAACGTCGATGAGACGAGGTTCTGCCAATTTTAAATGTATCTTTTGCGTGTCTCATGTTTCTGTCTCTACTCTAGAGTTGAGGTATTCAGTAATATAGTCTTTTACGTTATCGCGTGTGATTCCAAATCGGGAAAGGTCCATTCCGAGGGAAAGGCCCATTTCTTCGAGTTTTGACTTGATCTCGTTGAGAGATTTTTTACCAAAATTTCTGAACTTGAGCATTTCAGACTCGGGCATGATCACGAGTTCTGCAATGGTCTCAATATTTGCGCCTGCAAGGCAATTTGTCGAACGGACGGAAAGTTCGATTTCATTGATCTTGAGAGCGAGTTTAGAAAGAATGGTATCACGATCATCGTCGGTTTCTTCACCGGGTTGCTCAAATGTAATGGGATGTTTTTGAAGTTGTTCAAAAACTTGAAGATGCATGATACCGATCTGCGTTGCAAAAGAGAGGGCTTCATGCGGGGAAATTCTTCCATCCGTTGTCACTTCGACGATGAGTCGGTCGTAATCGGTATGCTGTCCCACACGTGTGTTTTCGACAAAATAATTCACGAGGCGGACGGGGGAAAACGCGGAGTCAACGACGATTTCATCCACACTTTTTTCAAGGGTGTGTCTCTCGGAAGAAATATACCCTCTTCCCATCCCAATTTTAATGTCGACTTTGCGTGTCATGGGTTTTGTGACTGTAAAAATCACAAGCTCGGGGTTAACGACGTCAAAATCGCTTCCTCCGAGAAGATCTTTGAGGGTCACGCCGCATTGGCCGTTATTTTTATCGAGAAGATCGCCGCTGATATCGATGACTTTGGAGACCATTTTAGCATCACGTGAACGGTGCTCTTCATCGGTGGGCAGTTTGCGCAAAAGGGCGGATTTGAGGTTGAGCACGATGTGTGTCATGTCCTCAATAATGCCTTCGACTGCCATGTATTCGTGGGATACTCCTTCGATGCGCACAGAAATGATCGATGGAGATTCCATGGATGTGAGTAAAATGCGTCTTAAGGCATTTCCTACAGTGTGCCCGTAGCCGCGCTCGAAGGGTTCTGCGATGTAACGCGCGAAATTAGACTTTTCTTCATCAACTTTAATTTTGCTTGGCAACTCAAATTTGCCATACTTCACTGCCATGATTCTTTTTCTCCCTATGATGTGTGAAGGTTTAAACTCTTCGTCTCTTCCTTGCTCTACATCCGTTGTGTGGAACGGGTGTTTTATCGCGGATAATAGTCACCGCAAGGCCAGAGCTCTGAAGGCCGCGCACAGCAGATTCTCTGCCTGCACCGGGCCCTGATAAATTGACCTCAACTTCTTTCATGCCGACCGCCATGGCATTTTTTGCGGCATCTTGCGCAGCTACTGTGGCTGCATAAGCAGAAGATTTACGCGAACCTGAAAAGTTCACTTTCCCTGCAGACGCCCACGAAACGACATTCCCTGCGAGATCCGTAATGGAAACAATGGTATTATTAAATGTAGACTTTACGTGGACAACTCCACTGGGAACGCTTCTTGTGATTTTCTTGCGCGGTTTAACAGGGGCTTTCTTGACCACTGTCTTTTCTTCTTGCTTTGCCAAGGCTCCTCTCCTCAATTAACGTTTATTTTTTCTTACCAGCTACTGTTTTTCTCTTTCCTTTTCTCGTGCGGGCATTGGTACGTGTTCTTTGGCCGCGCACAGGAAGTCCCAGACGGTGTCTTAAGCCGCGATAGGCATGGATAGAAATTAAGCGCTTGATGTTGTTTTGGACTTGTCTGCGCAGATCTCCTTCCACGACATATTCGGATTGAAGGGTCGCATTGAGCTTGGCAATGTCCTCTTCAGACAATTGCTGCGCTTTCATGTTGGGATTCAATTTAAGTTTTGCGAGAACTTCATTGGAGCGTTTGCGCCCAATTCCATAAATGTAGGTCAAACTCACTTCAAGGCGCTTATTATCCGGGATGTCGATCCCAATGACACGGGGCATGAAACGATTCCTCTTTTTAAAAGTGGTGCAAACTTACCATAGGTTAAAAAAAATGACAAGAGATGGTTTTTTCCATCTCCTTCATTCAAGTAAAAATTTTCTTCCCTCTCTTCATGAATCCTTCATACCTTTTCATGAGGAGATGGGATTCGATCTGTTTTGAAGTATCCAGGACGACTCCCACGAGAATTAATAGCGAGGTCCCCCCAAAAAAATAGGTGATGGTTGAATCGACTCCGATGAGCTGGCCGATAAGCGTGGGTAAAATGGCGATGAGGGCAAGAAATACGGCTCCGGCCAAGGTGATGCGGTTCATCGTCGATTCTAAGTAGTCTTGTGTGGGTTTTCCCTGGCGGATCCCAGGAATAAAGGCTCCATTTTTTTTCATGTCTGAAGCGATCTGCTCGGGATGGAACTGGGTGGCTGTCCAAAAGTAAGTAAAAAAAAGAATTAGCAATACATAACAGGTCATGTGGAGCCAGTTTCCAGGAGAAAGCCACACGGATAGATTTCCGAGCCAGGTCCCTTTGCCGACAAATTGGGCAAGCGTTGCAGGGAACATGAGCAAAGAAGAGGCAAAAATGACGGGGATGACACCGGCATAGTTAATTTTTAAGGGGATAAAGGCGTTTCCTCCTTGTGCTTCATGTCTGCCGATGACACGCCGAGCATATTGAAGGGGGATTTTACGCTGACCCTGAATGATGAGAATGGTTCCCACAATGATGAAAATAAAAATGCTGCAGAGGATGATTAAGGAAGAAAATGTGAGCTGCCCTGCTTCTTGTGAGTCTAAGTTGAGCTGCTTGATGATCGATCCCAGCGTGGTTGGAAGGGAAGACACAATGCCCAGCGTGATAATGAGGCTCATCCCGTTGCCAATGCCTCTTTCGGTGATTTGCTCACCGATCCACATGAGGAACATGGTGCCGGTTGTCATGGTGCTGATCACAAGGAGATAAAAAAGCCAAGGCATCCCAAAAGCTTGTACAGTGATGAGTTCATGGACGATGACTCCGGGATTTTGGGCGTTGAGTCCGACAGCATATTTGGCGAACATACACGATTGAAAAATGGCGAGGGTGATGGTAAGAATGCGGATCCATTTTCCCATTTTTCGACGGCCTTGATCGGGAGCTTCTTTCATTTCGCGCTGCATGGAGGGAATGAGCGCGACTAGAAGTTGCATGATAATCGAAGAGGAAATGTAGGGCATGACGCCTAGTGCAATAACAGTCATCTGGGCGAAGGCACCGCCGGAAAAGACATCCATGAGTTGGAAAAGGTTTTGGCTTCCCCCTGCTGCGCTGCGAAAAAGATCGGCCGCAATTTCGCCATTAATTCCAGGAACGGGAATGTGCGCGCCAATTCTACAAACGACGAGCATCAGCAAAGTAAAGATGATCTTTGCCTTCAATTCTGGGATGGAGAAAATCCGCTTAATTGCTTGTATCATTTGTGCAATGAGAGCTTCTTATAGGGAATCGACCCTTTCTCGAGTTTCTCCATAGCTGCTTTAGAAAAATGGTGCGCTTCGATGGAGATTTTTTTCTTGCTGAGTTCTCCAGAAGAAAGGATTTTAATTCCACCTAAAGCTCGCCGAGGAAGTAATCCCTTTTCATCGAGGGTTTTGCTGCTAACAACTTCGCCTTCTTTGTAATACTGGCTGATGAAGTCTAGGTCGATGGCAAAAATTTCGGTGCCAAAACGGGTATTAGGAAATCCACGTGCGGGGATTTTACGATAAAGAGGCGTGCGGCCACCTTCACGTCCAAAATTTCTTCGATATCCACAACGGGCTTTGTCCCCTTTATTTCCGCGTCCACATGTCTTGCCTCTTTTTGAGCCAGGACCACGTCCAACGCGTTGCACTTTTTTCCTAGGGCGGTGTGTGTTGGTTAAATTGGCTAGATCGGTCATACAATTCCTCGAATGGCTAAACATTCAGCTCGATTTTTTAACTCCGAAAGCGCTTTGAGAGTTGCTTGCACTTGATTCAAGGGGTTGTTGGAACCAAAACTTTTTGCAACAACATCTTTGATGCCACCGAGTGTCAAGATGGCGCGGACTTTTGACCCAGCAACCACGCCTGTACCTTCAGGAGCAGGCTTTAAAAGGACACGGGCTCCATCACATTCGACAGTGATTTCATGGGGAATTGTCCTTCCTTCCATTTCAAAAGTCATGACGTTTTTGCGTGCAGCTTGGGTTCCTTTGCGAATGGCATCAGAGACTTCGTTTGCTTTGGCAAAGCCAAACCCGATATGTCCTTGACCATCTCCGATGATGACGAGGGCGGAAAAACTAAATTTTCTTCCCCCTTTTACAACTTTAGAACAGCGGTTAATGTAGAGGACTTTTTCCTCAAATTCTGTTCCGAAGTCCTCTGCATGTTGCATCCTTCGTCTCGTCATGTGTATTGTATCCTTGATCTTTAAAATTTCAGCCCAGTTTCACGTGCGGCATTGGCTAAATCTGCAATAAGGCCATGAAATTTGTAGCGGCCTCTATCAAACACCACGCGTTCAATATTTTTTCCTTTGGCAAGCTCTGCGATTTTCACGCCTATTTCCTTTGCGCTCTCTCTTGATTTGGCAAGAGATTTTTTTCCTTTACGCAGCCCTTTACTCATTGTTCCCATTCCGGCAAGAGTAAGACCTTGTTCATCATCGATGAGCTGCACAAAAAGATGTTGGTTACTTTTGTGTACAGTAAGCCGCGGCGCTAAAGAAGTGCCTCTAACATGCTTGCGTACGCGGAGCTGTCTTTTGGTTCTGCGTTCGCTTCGTTTTATTAAATAGTTATCCATTTTTACCCCGTGGCAGTTTTTCCTTTTGCGGCTTTACCTGCCTTCTTGCGTACATATTCTTCTTCGTAGCGGATTCCTTTGCCTTTGTAGGGCTCAGGTGGTTTCTTAGCACGCACAGCGGCAGCAAATTGGCCTACCGCATGCTTGTCAATGCCTGAAATGACAATCGCGACACTTTTATCGACAGCGACTTGAACACCTTCAGGAATCTGCATTTTTGTGGGATGAGAAAATCCCAACTGTAAATCTAGACTCTTCCCTGCTAGTGCTGCGCGGTACCCTACACCCACGAGAGAAAGCTTTTTCTCGAAGCCTTTGCTCACTCCAATAATCATGTTATTGAGAAGAGCGCGCAAAAGTCCGTGTGCGGTCTTGGGAAGAGTGACTTTTTCGTCCTTTTCGACAAGAACCTTTCCCTCTTGAACTTTGATTGAAAGTCCTTTTTCCAGAGGACGTGTGAGTGTTCCTTTGGGGCCTTTCACTTGAATTTTCTGTCCCTCTACTTTGACTTCGACACCTTTTGGAAGAGAGATGGGAGATTTACCAAGTCGTGACATGTGTGTTCCTTACCATACGAGGCAGAGCAGCTCTCCGCCGATTTTTAATTCTCGTGCTTTTTGCCCATCCATAATTCCTTTGGATGTCGAAAGAATCGCAATGCCTAACCCACCCAAAATTTTGGGGATCGCCTGACAACCCACATAACGGCGCAGTCCAGGAGAGGAGACCCTTTTCAACCCTTGAATCACGGGAGTTCTACCTTGAGAATACTTGAGAAAAATACGTGCTCTTCCCTCTTTCTCATCCACTAGAAAATTCTCCACAAAGCCTTGCTGTTTCAAAATCTTTACAATGTTCATTTTTTCGCGGCTAAATGGAAAATCTACAAATCGACTCTTTGCTAAAGTTGCATTCCGGATTCTCGTAAGAAGGTCTGCTATTGGATCGCTAAGTGCCATGAATCTCTATTCTCCCTTTTTGAAAGGAAAGCCGAGCATTTTCAAAAGCTCGAAGCATTCCTCATCGCTTTTTGCAGAGGTAACAAATGTAATATTCATCCCTTGTGTGCGCTTCACGCTGTCCAGATTGATTTCTGGGAAGATGATCTGCTCTTCGATACCAATGGAATAATTCCCTTGGCCATCCCCTTTGATAGGGAATCCACGGAAGTCGCGGATGCGCGGAGAGACGATATTACAAAATCTGTCAAAGAAGTCGTACATGCGCTTTTTGCGCAATGTGACTTTGAGGCCAATTGCTTGCCCTTCTCTTAATTTAAAATTCGCGATGGATTTTTTCGCGCGTGTTTGGATGGGCTTTTGACCAGAAAGAAGAGAAATCTCACGGATACAGTCTTGCATGGCGTTTTTATCTTTGATCGCCTCAGCAAGGCCCATGCTAATGATAATCTTTTTGAGCCCGGGCACAAGCATCGCGTTCGCATACTTGAATCGCTCTTTGAGCTCGTTGCGGGTCTTTTCTTTATATTGTTGTTGGATCCTGGACATTATTTGCCTTCTTTTCGTAACTCTCGATAAACAACCTCTTTCTTTCCTTCGAGGTACACGAGGTCTTTTTTACCATTTTTTCCTGTGCGCATTTTCAGCTCGAGTGCCTTGCCATCTTCATTGCACACTTTTACATTTGAAATGTGCATGGGCATCTCAAGTTCCATCACTTCTGGAGTGGGTACTTTGGAGCGTCGTTTCACGTGCTTCTTGCGAATATTCAAACCTTGAATAACGACTTTTTCTCCTTGGCGCGAAAGGACTTTTCCTGTCCTTCCTTTTTCGTTCCCCGTTGTCACGAGGACTGTGTCATCTTTTTTAATCCACTTGCTCATTAAATCACCTCAGGTGCGAGCGATGCGATTTTTCCAAATTTTTCTCGAACTTCACGTGCAACAGGTCCAAAAATACGCGTTCCACGCGGATTTCCTTTTTCATCGATGATCACGCAGCTGTTGTCATAAAAGCGTAAAAAGGAACCATCAGCACGGCGAATATAGCTCTTGGTGCGAACGATAACGGCGCGTACAACATCACCCTTTTTAACCGTGCCGTTTGAGTCTGCTTCTTTGACAGAAGCAATGACCACTTTCCCTACGGAAGCGTAGCGGATTTTAGTCCCCCCTAAAACGCGGAAACAGCGCACACTTTTTGCGCCCGTATTATCGGCCACATTGAGATTGGTCTCTTGTTGAATCATCCTAAGACCTCCACAACTTCCCACCGTTTCATTTTAGAGAGGGGTCTTGTCTCCATGATTCTGACCTTTTTCCCCACTTCAATGGATTGATCTTCAACGTGAGCGTAGTACTTTTTTGCGCGTGCAATCACTTTATTATAAAGAGGATGGCGCACTGTCCGTACAACTTGGACCGTCACAGTCTTTTGCATTTTATTCGCAACGACAGTCCCTTCTCGGATTTTTCGTTTTACTTTTTGACTTTCACTCATGTTGCTTTCCCTGCTTCACCTTTTTCTCCAAGAATTGTCAAAAGACGCGCACGCTGGCGTCTTTTCTCTTTGATGAGGTGAGGCTTATCGATTTTTCTTGTGATTTTTAACTCGCAATGCATGCGATAAAGCTCACTGGTTAGATCCTGAATTTGATCTTTTAACTCTTGTGCTGCCTTCTCGCGTAATTCGGCTACTTTACTCATAATTTATACTCTCTCTACTCGTTCAACGAAACGGGTCCGGATAGGAATCTTTGCTGCCGCTCTTCGAAGAGCATGCTGAGCCACTTCTTTAGAAACCCCGCCAACTTCAAACAAAATTCTACCGGGCCTGATCACGGCAGCCCAATGGTCGGGAGCGCCTTTTCCTTTTCCCATGCGTGTTTCTGCGGGTTTTTTACTCACCGATTTATCTGGGAAAATGCGGATCCACACCTTGCCACGACGATTGAAATAACGGTTAATAGCCACACGGCACGCTTCAATCTGTTGTCCGGTTAGACGTCCGCGGTCTAAAGACTGCATCCCAAACTCACCGAAATCGAGAAAATGTGCAGCTTTACTGAGACCCGAATGGGTTCCCTTCTGCATCTTTCTAAATTTTGTTCTTTTCGGCATTAATGCCATAATTTAATCCCTATTTATGCGGCGTGTGTTTCGCCCTTATTGATCCACACTTTTACGCCGATCGATCCATATGTTGTTTCTGCACGTCCCATCGCATAATCGATGTCTGCACGAAGTGTGTGGAGGGGAACGCGACCTTCTTTGTACCATTCTGTACGCGCAATCTCAGCTCCGCCAATACGGCCAGAAACTTGCACTTTAATGCCCGCTGCACCCGCATCTAATGCCGACTGAATCGCTTTTTTCATGACTCTACGGAAAGGCACACGTCTTTCCAGCTGCTTCGCAATGCCATCTGCAACAAGTTTTGCGTCGAGATCCGGACGCTTAATCTCTTCCACTTCAATCCAAATTTCTTTTCCTGTGAGTCTTTTTAGCTCTTGCTTAAGCACATCGATTTCAGCGCCTTTTTTCCCAATCACGAGCCCTGGGCGGGCTGTGTGAATAGTGACTTCGATTTTTCCGCTCATGCGGCGAATTGTAAGTCCTGAGGCTCCAACGCAGCAAGCTTTGCTCATGAGAATTTTGCGCAGGCGCCAGTCTTCGCCGAGTAAATTTCCAAAATCTTGCTTATTTGCAAACCAAACAGATTTCCATTTTTTATTGCAGATTAAGCGAAACCCGATTGGTGACGTCTTCTGACCCATGTTATGCTGCTCCTACAACTACAGTGAAGTGGCTTGTGCGTTTCATGATTGGCACCCTTCCTCCCTTGCTTTTTGATTTTGCGCGTTTGATGACAGACCCTGCGTCGACACGGACTTCCTGCACAGTTAAATCCCGTCTTTGCACGCGGTGGCGCGTCTCCGCATTGGCAACTGCGCTATCGAGTGTTTTTTTCAGTAGCCTTCCCGCTTTTAGTTTGCTCAGCAAAAGCTGAAGCGTCGCGTCTTCGACTTTTAAGCCGCGGATAAGATCTGCAGCAAGGCGCGCTTTTCTGGGAGGTACGCGTACATTTTTAGTATAAGCTCGTGCTGTATGCATTATTTACCTCCAGCTGCAGGGGCAGCGGCCGGCGCAGCGGCGGCTGCAGGCGCTCCACCAGCGGCAGCGGCAGCTCCAGCTGCTTCTTCTGCGATTTTCTTCGAGCCGTGTCCTTTAAAAATGCGTGTAGGAGAAAATTCTCCCAAACGGTGCCCTACCATATTTTCAGAAATAAAGACTGTGATGAACTTGCGCCCATTGTGCACTTCAAATGTTTGTCCGATCATGTCGGGAATAATCATCGATCGACGTGACCAGGTCTTAATTGACCTGCCCGCTTTTCCGTGCTTTTTAACCTTCGCGAGAAGGTGGTGGTCTACAAATGGACCTTTGCGTAGCGATCTACCCATTTCTCTTTCCTTTATTTCCTTCTATCTTTAACGATCCATTTATTCGATTTGCGCTTCGAGCGCGTACGGTATCCCTTCGTGTACATTGCCCAAGGAGTTTGTGGGAGATAACCGTTGTGCTTTCCTTCGCCCCCTCCGTGTGGGTGGTCGACAGGGTTCATCGCGGTGCCGCGCACTGTAGGTCTAATCCCCATCCAGCGTCTACGTCCTGCTTTTCCCTCTTCGCGCAGATTGCGCTCAGCATTTGAAACAGCACCAAAAGTAGCCCTGCAATCTTCATTGACGAGCCGAATTTCACCGGAAGGCATTTTTAATGTGACATATCCGCCGCTTCTTGCCATCAGCTGTGCAGAAAGACCAGCAGAGCGTACAAGCTTACCACCACGCCCAGGACAAAGTTCGATATTGTAGATGACAGACCCGAGGGGCATAAACTTCAGCCTCATGCAGCAACCCACATTGAAAGGAACCTCATCTCCTGTAGAAACAACGTCCCCTGCTTTCATCCCTTGCGCGGCGATGATGTAGCGCTTTTCTCCATCGACATAATGTAGAAGAGCGATATGTGCGCTGCGGTTAGGATCATACTCAACGGAGGCTACTTTTGCAGGGATGTTTTCTTTATCGCGCTTAAAATCGATGATGCGCACAACCTTTTTATGTGCAGCACTGCCTTTATGTCGGCAAGTCACATGGCCGTGGTGATTGCGTCCCGAAGTGCGCGTTGAGCGCTGAAGGAGCGATTTTTCAGGAGCCGCCGTTTTTCTACCGTAGCGCGTAAGCTCATCGTTGGTCGTTAAAATGGTATGTCTTAGACTAGGTGTTGTCGGACGAAACTTCTTAGTCATTTTAAGCCTTTTCCTCTAATACGTCGCCCTCTTGGAAGGTAATGATGGCTTTCTTAAAGCCAGCCTTAAATCCAATTCTTCCGCGAATACGGCGCACTTTTTGCTTCATGTTGATCGTATTGACTTTCGTGACACGTACTTTTTTATTTGAATAGATCTCTTCGATGGCATCGGCAATTTCTTGCTTGTTTGCTTTCTTATCGACGACGAAAACGTACTTTGGGGATTTGCATTTTCTCACAGAAGGATTGCTCTCGCTCGTCTGCAGCTTTTGCAGCATACTAGCTTTTTCAGTCATGTAGCGAGATTTCACAATCTCGTAAGGATCTCTTTTAGACATTTCCTTCTCCTAATAAGAGCTTGAGAGTTGCAACACTGGGCTCAAGCAGAACAAGTTCATGACTCACTGCGATGTCATAGCCGCTTGCGTTAGGAAAAAGCATGAGGTTTGTCTTCGGAATATTGCGCAAAGATTTAAGAAAAGCTGTGCGTGACTTCTCATTTTTTTCTGGCATTTCGGCAAGGAACAGAACGCGTTTGCCCGCAAGCTCTCGTGCCTTTAAAAACTGAGCAACTTTTTGTGTTTTTGGAGCATTGATATGAGGTGTTTCAAGGACATGAACACGATCCTTGTGAATTTTCTCAATGATCAGGTGTCGAATGGCGCTGCGTTTCTCTTTCTGGTTGACTTTGACATGTTGGTCGAATTTTGGCTTGGGAGCATGGACCCTTCCCCCGCCCTTGTATTGAGGAGAGCCTAGATATCCTTGTCTTGCGCGCCCTGTGCCTTTCTGAGGATGCGGCTTTTTTCCGCTGTGATTGACTTCTGCTCGGCTTTTGGTCTTGGCAGACCACTGTCGTGCATTGTTGCGGATCGCGACGAGATAATCTTTAATAAGCTGCGAATTGACAGAAGCCTTGAGAAGGTTGTCAGCAATTTCTTCCTTTCCCACTTCCGTCCCTTCGAGATTATACTTTTTCAGAATTGCCACAACACTTCACTCCCTTTATTTCGTAATCTTGACCGCTTTCTTAATGATGACAAGACCATCTCTTGCTCCAGGAATCGGTCCTTTAACAATGAGAAGTTTCTTTTCAGCATCAATCTTCACCACTTCGAGATTTTGCACAGTGACCGCTTCATTACCCATGTGCCCTGCTTTCTTTTGCCCTGGCAAGCAGCGCCCTGGAGAGGTGCGCATCCCGCATGAACCCCCGTGACGGTGAAAACCAGAACCATGAGCCGCTGGGCCGCCCGCAAAATTATGGCGCTTGATCACCCCTTGATAGCCCTTTCCCTTGGAAACTCCACGCACGTCGACGTAGCGCACATCGGCAAAGTGGTTCACATCGATCTCTTGCCCTACAGAAAACTGATCGGGTTTTTCCACACGAGACTCTTTAAGAACACGGCAAGGCTTAACACCTTTTTTCTCAAAATGCCCCTTGAGGGCTTTTGTGGTATTCTTTTTTTGAGCTATCGCCCCAAGCTGCACAGCTTCGTAGCCGTCGCTTTCTTTCGTCTTGACTTGGACGACCACATTCGGTTCTGCAAAGATTACGCTACAGACAACAAGGTTGCCCTCTTTATCAAAGAGCCTTGTCATTCCTATTTTTTTTCCCATCAGCTTCAAAGTCATAAAATTCCCAAAAGAGAGTTTCGCTAAAGCTTATTAAGAAGTGCCCTTTTCTCTCAACACTTTTCTCAGGCCCCCAAAAAAAGGACCAGGAGAAGGGTGAAAGTAAAAGCGATCAAAATCCACTCACGCGGGTAGAGTTTTGGCATCGAGCCTCTCACGGGCTTCTTGCTCTTCAAGCAATCGGCTAAGATACACATACTGGCCAATAAAGAAAAGAAAACTTGTCAAAAAGAGAAGATTCATCGCCGTAGCAAGAGCCGCCGAGGAAACAAAAAAGGAAATGACCCCCAAAATGGACCAAGCAAGCGTTGTCGCGCGATAGACCAGCGCGCAAAAAGCCTGACTCCACTGCGTGGAAGCATCGACTGCCCAAGCTCCCAAAAGCATTTCAACAGCATCAATTCCTTCTAAAAAAGCGACAATGGCAGAAGTCCCATACCCCAATGTTTTGGCAACCTCACTCCAAAGGCCCAAAGAAAAAATCTGCACAGAATCAGCCCAATGGAGTGCATTGAAAAAGGTCCCTCCAAAAAGAGCTGCATTCACAATCTGTCGCTCCAGAGGCGCATCGTGTAAACTAAAAAATACACGTGACGCAGAGTCGCCCAGTAGAAGCGTCCAAATCCCCGCAAAAACCGTCTCTTGTGGACTCCAAGAAAACCCTTGAGGCGCGGAAATAGCATTCATGCAGGATACGCCCGCTCGTAAAAAGAAATCGTGATTTTGGCTGAGATGTAGACCGTGGAGAGGCATAAAACAGCCAAGGGAAAGACCGCTGTTTCGCAGGCAAGAACTACCAGTCCAATGAGCGTTAGAGCGACAGAGACGATATCTTTGACAAGTTTGATCAAGGAAAGCGGGTTGTCCAGCGTGTTAAGTTGTTCGGAGATGTCCACACCATCTGCAATCAGCGCCGTCACTCCACAAATTCCTCCTGCCCACGATCCACAAGCTCCTAAATTCACCCATTTTTTGTTGTGCATCAAAAAAGCACCTTCACTCAGAGCATTGAGAAAGTCTACTCCCTGCAAAAACACTGTGCTTGAAACTGCTTCTGTTTTCACGAGCGTGTGGAAAAACTTGGTGCCTTCGACAAGAATATCGGGAAAAACGAGAACCGCCCATCCATTACTGGCATGAGCGCGCACACTTTCGGCGCACGCTAAATTCTCTTTGGAAAGAGGGAGCTGTTTTATCCAAGAAGCGCCCACCTGCACAAGATCCAGTAGATCGGCAGGGCCATCTGCAGTCGACATGTAGCCAACGAGATAGCCGCCGAATCCAGGAAGAGTTTGGGCTTGCGCGGCCATCAAGTGGCAACGGGAATTCTCAATTCCCTTTTGGGCACAACTGGTGCTTCTGTGAACGCCCTTTGCCCAAATTCATGAATCAATGTGCAAACAAGCGCCGAAGTTGACGTTGCAAGAATCCAGAAAGAAGTATTTGGAACTACGATCGCCGCACTCAGTAGAGCACCCGTAATGACCGGCGTCAGAGCAATGACTGCAAGCGCAACATAAGAAACGGCCATGGCCATGTGGATGAGCGTAAGGACAGCGAATATGAAACAAGCTCGTTGTTTTTCTTCCCAATTGTTTGGCTGGGTGGTCATATTTTGCACTGCAGTATCACTTG
>CAZLDZ010000012.1:5671-15676 GCA_964558435.1 uncultured bacterium | reverse complement strand
GACGCAGCAGATTTTCTCAATGTTGTTTTAAATCACTATATGCATGATTTAGGCAACGGTCTCATCTTGTTCATCAAGTTTCTTTAGTTTTGCATTTTGACTTCTGCCTTTAATTTAAAGCCAGCGCTTGCGCTTGAAGACGAGAAGTCCTGCGATAGAAATGAGCAAAATGATACCAAGAATGAGCGTAAAAGCGTGTGGGGTGCTCGCAAGGGGCAGGCCTATGTTCATGCCATACAGGCTGGCGATCATCGTAGGGATGCTGAAAATAATGGTAAGTGCAGTCAGAAGTTTGATGGTTTTGTGTAGGTTGTTTGTGAAGATGATCTGGTAGGCATCGCGCAAGCTCCGGATGCTTTTGACGACGATCGAACAGAGTTCTTCGGATTGTTTGATCGCATTGAGAAGATCTTCTGCCAGTTCGCGATCTTTTTCATAAAGGGCATGCACGCGTCCTGATAAAATGGTCTCAAGGACGTTGCGCAAAGGAAAAAGGGCCGAGGAATACTGGTTCAAAATCTCTTCGTTTTTTGTCAGAATGGTGATGTCCTCGCTTTCCACTTTAATCATCTCTTTTTCTTGCGCAAGGACGCTGTAGCGGACTCTGCGGATGCGGGTGGTGAATTCTTGGGTGATTTTGAGTAGAAGATGCAGAAGCAGTTTGGACTTTTGCTGGGTGGCGATCTTTGTCCGTTTTTGCAAAAAGTCTTCAATGAAAAGACATTGATCCGGCGAGATGGTGATGAATAAATTGCCTGCAAGAAGGACTGTGAGAGTTGAGGTGTACAAGCCCACTTCTTGATCTGTGGGAAAACGTGTGAAGATCGTGAGGTGATTTTTAATATGCTCGATGCGCGGGACCTCATAGCGATCGAGCGCATCTTGAAGATCGCCCTGCTCTAATCCGGCATAGACACAAAGAGTGTTTAAGTCTTGAGATGATGCCTCATCTGCATGAATCCAGCACCCATCCTTGGGTTCTTGGATGAGAGAAAATTCCTCTTCTTTTGCTGTCTTGTAATAGATTTTCAGCATTATTTCAGTGGAGGTTTGCCCGTTATAAATCCGAGATCATTCAGTAAATTTGTAGTCGTAGCAGCCATAGCAGCTCCTGTCTGCTGGATCTGATCCACCGAGTCTGCCTTTTGAAGCTCATAAAAATAGCTGTTTAATTGGATTTTGAGCTGTGCAAGATGCGCAGAGACGACTTTTTGCTGCGATGCAGGAAGGTCTCGAACGTGACGATCCATGCGCGCAAGCGTGTCTTGAAACTCTTCTCTCAGTTTAAAGAGCATCTCGTCATTGCGGGGATTCTGGCCCATCTGCTCCTGAATCTGCATGAGCATTTTAGCCTGAATTTTCAAATCTTCTTGAGGGGAATGTTCGTTTCCCAAAAAAGGCCTGCCGGCCCCAAGCGGTGGAATTGCCATGATGAGGACCTACCTTTTTCTCCTGCTTAAAACGTCAAGGGCTTTCTTTGCAAAGGGAATTATTTAGTCGTTTTTAGCTCGACCCATAAGTTTTGGATGTCCTCGTAGGGCATGAGGACTTTGGTGAAGTGGTATTTTCTAAAATCGCTGAGCGAGGAATCGATGAGTTTGCGCGCATGAGGTTCTAGGGAATTGAGGAAGGTGGGGTGGAGGATTGCCGGGAAAAATCCATAGGTGTCAAAATGTTTGCGGATGGATTCAAGCCTAAAAAGGTAATTGATGAGTTCGTAGGCGAGATCTTCTTTTTCGCTTGCAGCGGGGATACAGAGATTTTCAATCGAAAGAAAGCTCCCCTCTTTGGGGACGACAAAATCGATGAAGGGGAATTTTTTCTTGGCGCGCCAGATGTAGGAGCTGGAGGCAACGACGACGGGGCAGTTTTTGGTGGCGAGGAAATAATCGCCGCGGAAATCTGCGTAGGCTTCGACCCATTTTTTTTGTGTGAGGAGGAGCTTTTTGACTTGGGTTTGCTGCGAACTTGAGAGGTTTTCTTGTGGGCCAAAAAGATAGAAGCTAGCAATCAGAACCGATTCGATAGGATCGTTGAGAGTTGTGATTTTATAGTAGACGCTCTCGGGGTCAAAGACGGCTTTCCAAGTAGGGATAAAAGGGGCGCTTTCAAAAAAGTTCTTATCGATGCCAAGTCCGAAAACTTCCCAGTCAAAGGGGAGAGAAAAGCGGTTTTCTGGATCAAACTGATGACCGAGAAGTAGAGGGTTAATATCAGAAAAAAAGAAGATTTTTTTCTTGTCGAGTTCTTTAAGAAGTTCTTCTTCAATGAGCCTTTCTACCGCGTAGTCAGAAGGGATGATCAAATCATAACCTTCTCCTCTGGTAGCTTTGAGTTTTACGAGGAGTTCTTCATTGGAAGAGTAATAATTGAGATGGACTTTGATGCCGGTTTCTTTTTCGAAGCGGGCAATCACCGTGGGCTCTAAAATATCGCCCCAGGCAAAGACATTCAGACTTTTGGGTTCAAAATGGATCACTTTCCATTTTGGCCAATAAAGGGCGATCAGGATCAGGGAAATCCAGAGAAAAACAATCAGGGCACGGACCCACAGCTTCATCCGAAAATCCTCACGCGTGTTTTTAGGGAGAAAAAGATCATGACAAGGAAACTGCTAAACAGCAAAAGGATTGTGGAAAGCGCATTGACGACAGGGGAGACTCCTGAGCGAAGCATAGAGAGAATATACAGGGATAGGGTTTGTGAAGAGCTTCCTGCGCAAAAATACGAGAGGATGAAGTCATCGAAGGAGATAATAAATACGAGAAGTGCTGTCGCGATCAAAGAGGGCGCAAGAAGAGGAAGAGTCACTTTGAAAAAGGTTTGAATGGGGGTGGCTCCAAGAACGAGGGAAGCCTCCGTTAAATTGTAATCGAGCTCTAAAAAACGGGCGTAGACGATGGGAACCACAAAACCCAATCCTAAAACAGTATGAGCGACAATTAAAGTCATCAGTCCAAGTGGAACGGCGATGAGACTAAAAAAACTGAGAAGACTGACAGCGAGGACAGTTTCTGGGATGACAAGATTGCCATAAAACAGCCCTAAAAATTTTGCCACGCGTCCTCCCTGTGCCGCATACAGAATGAGAAGGACGCCAATTGTCACGCTGATGAGAGTAGAAAAAAAAGCCACGATGAGAGAGTTTGCAAAAGCCTCCCACAAATAAATCGAATGAAAGAGCTCTCCATACCATTTGAGCGTGAAACTTTTCCACGGTGCGGGGAATCCCTCGCTATTGAAAGAAAAAACGATGAGAACAAAGAGGGGAACATAGAGAAAAAGATACGTGCAGGCAATTCCGGCCAAAGAAAAAATTCTCATAGAGATTTCCTGGCAAAAAACCTGTTAATAAGAACAAAAAGCAGCGCCGCCGAAAAGAGAAGAAATAGGCTTGCAACGACTGTGAATGCAGCGCCTAAAGAGCCTGTCTGTTCGCCTAAAATGTAGTGAGAGACGACACTTCCCACAAACATTTGTTTGTCTCCACCCATCAATTCAGGAATCGCAAACTCTCCAAATGAGGGAATGTACACGAGAAAAAAACCGGCACGCACACCGCGCAAACTCAAAGGGAAAATGATGCGCCGAAAAGTCTGTAGCCAGGTCGCTCCAAGATCCATGGACGCCTCGATCAAGCGGTAGTTAAAGCGCTCCAGAGATGCATAGAGGGGAAGGACCATAAAAGGAAGGTAATAATAAACCATCATGACCATGATGGCGAAGATGTTGTTGAGAAGGTGAAGTGGGCTTGAGATGATGCCCAAATTGCGTAAAAGTAAGTTCACAATCCCCTCTCTTTCCAGCACAAAAAACCAGGCGTACACATGCAAAAGAAAGTTGGTCCAAAAAGGCACGATGAGCAAGAACAGGAAGAGATTTTTATACTGTTTTCCGCGGAACGCAAGAAAATAGGCCATGGGGTAGGCAATGAGAAGACAAAGAATGGCGTTTGCCAAAGCGAGCAAAATGGAATAGCCGATGACGCGCAAGTATACGGGAGAAAAAAAGGGGAGAAGATGCTTAAGTGTCAAGCCTTCCCACTTTCCTTCGACGGAAAATTGAAGCACACTTGAGACAATAATCAAAAATAGAGGGAAATAGAAAAAAAGCACCTGCCAGATGAGAGCGGGAACACCCAAGGAAAAAGGGACTTCAGATTTTTTCACTTCTCGAGTATCACTCCATTTTCTTTTTGCCAGTACAAATTCACTTCGTTGTCGTAATCGATCGTTTCTTGCTGAAAATGCTCTTCGTTTTGCTCGAACACTTGGATGCGCATCTGATTTTTTAGAACCACATTGTACTGGGTTGATCTTCCGTGATAAACAATGGAATGGACAACCCCTTTAATGCAGTTAGAAAAATTTTGCACTTCGCGCTTTGCAATAAAAATTTTTTCTGGACGGATGCTGAGCAAAATTTCGCACCCTTCTTTCATCCACTCTTTTTTCTGGGGTATTGCAATTTTGAACGTTCCTAAATCGGGCACTTCAATTTCGGGGTCTTGGCCAAGGTTGCGCAAAATCCCAGTGATGATATTTGTCGTGCCGACAAAGCGCGCAACAAAAGAGGAGATCGGAAATTCATAGATCTCCTTGGGGCGGCCGATCTGTTCAATTTTTCCGTGGGGATTCATGATGGCCATCTGGTCTGCTACAGTGAGCGCTTCAAATTGGTCGTGCGTCACATACAGGAATGTCGTTTTGAGTTTGTCTTGAAGTTCAATGAGCTCAATGAGCATGCGTTCACGCAATTTAAAATCGAGTGCTGCAAGCGGCTCATCTAAAAGAAGGACGTCAGGTTCATTGACGATAGCACGCGCAAGAGCCACGCGCTGCTGCTGCCCTCCCGAAAGCTGAGAGGTGAGTTTATAGATGTGATTTTCGAGGTGAAAAGCTTCTAAAATTTTAAAGACTTTCTGTTCGATAACAACTTTAGGGAGTTTTTTGAGCTTTAGGCTGTAGGCGATATTTTCAAACACATTGAGATGGGGAAAAAGAGCGTAGTTTTGGAAAACGATGTTGACAGGTCTTTCGTGAATGGGCAGGTGCGTGATCTCTTCCTCATCGAGGAAAATTTCCCCAGAATCGGCAGTTTCAAGTCCCGCAATGAGACGCAAAAGAGTCGTCTTGCCACATCCAGAAGGCCCCAAAAGCGCAAAGAATTTCCCTGCAGGAATCGTTAAATTCACATGTTGAATGACGGTTCCGCCACTCATCGACTTGGTGAGGTTTTTGAGTTTGATGCTGCGCATATTTAAGATACAACATTACGAAAAATACGATTTTCCGTCAGGAAAACTCGTCGATTTTGTAGTATTTCGGAAAAACAGGAGAGTTATGAATAAAAGAAAAGTTGTGATCATCGGTTCGGGGCCTGCAGCCTACACCGCGGGCATTTACACAGCGCGCGCAAATCTTCACCCTCTGATTTACGAAGGTTTTATGGCGGGTCCTCCCGGTGGGCAATTGATGATCACAACAGAAGTGGAAAATTATCCTGGATTTCCCGAAGGCATTAAAGGGCCCGATCTCATGGACAAATTCCGCAAGCAAGCCGAGCGCTTCGGCACCGAGATGATCACAGAAGATGTCTTAGAAGTGGATCTTTCCAAACACCCTTTTGTTGTGAAAGGAAATCCTACCACTGTACTCGCCGACAGCCTCATCATCGCGACAGGAGCGACTGCGCGCAGATTGGACGTTCCCGGCACACGCGATGGAGAATTTTGGCAAAAAGGGGTCACCGCCTGCGCCGTCTGTGATGGCGCAATGCCGATATTCCGCAATAAAGAACTCTATGTGGTTGGCGGAGGAGATACCGCTGTTGAAGAGGCGGTTTTTTTAACCAAATTTGGAAGTAAAGTTTATATTGTGCATCGCAGAGGAGAGTTCCGGGCTTCTAAAATCATGGCCGAGCGGGCGCTTGCTCACCCCAAAATTGAAATCCTGTGGAACCATGTCGTGACCCGCGTTGAAGGAGATGATCTTGTCCGTTCAGTCACCGTGCAAGATCTCATGACGAAGGAAGAGAAAAAACGACCAGCTGCTGGCCTCTTTTTTGCCATTGGCCATGACCCCAACACGAAATTTCTTGGCAACCAACTCGCCTTTGAAACCAACGGCTATTTAAAGGTCGAACCTGGGACTTCCTACACAAGCAAAGAAGGCGTTTTTGCAGCAGGGGATGTTCAAGACCACGTCTATCGCCAAGCGATCACAGCCGCAGGCTCTGGCTGCATGGCCGCCCTTGACGCCGAGCGCTGGCTCTCCGCAAAAGGCCTTACTTAAGAAGGATAGCAAGGGCTTTTTCGTAATTGGGCTCTTGTGTGATTTCGGGCACGAGCTCCGTGTACAACACGCGGTCGTTTTCATCGAGGATAAGAACGGCGCGCGCGCAAAGTCCTGTAAGAGGACCCTCTTCAAGAAGAATGCCATAACTTTTGGCAAAGTCTTTGGAGCGTATCATGGAGAGTGTGATGACATTTTCGATCTTTTCTTGGTTGCAGACTCTTTTTTGTGCGAAGGGAAGATCGGCGGAAATGACGAGAAAGATATGTGCGGAATGTTTTTTTGCGGCGTCATTAAATTTTTTAGCTGACAGAGAACACACGGAAGTGTCCAAGCTTGGAACAATCGAAAGAAGCTTGCGCTTTCCCTTAAATTCCTTTAAACGGCGCTCTTTTAAATCCTGATCGATCAACACAAAATCTGCTGCAGTAGCCCCTACAGCAGGAAGTTCGCCCGACGTTTTAACAGGATTTCCCTTCAATAAAACTTTTGCCATGTAGTGCATGGTAGACGATGTGAAAAAAAATTGCAATAAATATAAAGATTTTGTTAAAATCTGCGCCCGATGGTTTTCGAACATGAGATGAAAAAAGTCCGCGTACTGATAGCAAAAATGAAAAAAGCCCCTTTGAAAGGGGAGCAAGGATCTTGTCGTCACCTTTTCTTAAGATTTCCAAAATTTTGTCTTGCTAAAACTGCGGCTCCTGAAAAAAAGGGGCTTCCAAAAGCTCAAATCATGCATGTCGAGGAGCAGGAAAAAGCCCCTTCTGAGAACTGGAACCTTTCCGCGCTGCATGCCCACTACTGCTGCGTGAATCAAAAACACCCTGCCTTTGTGCATCTTGCCCAGCTCCTGGTGCATGAAAGCCCTCTGAATGAAGAGCGCGTATTTTCATGGAAATTTAAAGAGTATGTTCTTGCTGCGAAGAGATTAGACAGTTTTGTGAAAGAGCGTCTAGAAAATCCCGAAATTCAAAAAAGGGTGTTTTCAGAGGTGAAAGAAAAACCGCAAGAAAAAGAGGAGCCATGGCAAGAGTACCCTGTAAACACACGCGGAAGTTTATTTGAGCTTACAGGACTTAAAAATCCATGACGGAACCTGTTCACCGTATCCCTTCTCCCGCTATAAAACACTCCCCAGAACAAAAGCATGAGCGCAGAAATGCGCATCTTTCACTGGTACAGCTCATCGAAAAAATTAGAATGGAAAAATGGCTTGTAGGCGAGCCTAACGCTCAGGGTGGAAGACTTGTGTTCTGGAATCCCCGCTATAGTGGGGCGCTTCGATCTAAATAATTCTGCAGAAGAATTGTCGCAGAAATGCCATCGACTTGTTGTTTGCGCTTTTTTAATGAGACTCCAGTTTCGTCCAAAAATCGCTCGCCCATGCTCGTCGTGAGTCGTTCATCGACAAAAATCACACGTAATCCAGAAAGATCTTCCAAAAGTTTGGCAAATGCACGTACTTCTTGTGACATGGGGCTTTCTTTTCCATTCATAAAGAGGGGAAGGCCTAGAATGATGGCTTCGAGTGGACCGTGCGTTTTAAGGGTTTCCCACACAGCCGCCGCCGTCAGCACTTGTGTTTTTTTTGTGGGGATGAAGTCTTTAGGAAAGGCAATTTTTTTGCCAGCATCGGAAAGAGCACAACCAATCCGTGCTTTTCCGTAATCCAACGCACACAATTTCATTTTCGCGCCACCATCGCTGCGATAAAATCGCGAAATAACGGATGCGGATCTGTCGGTTTAGATTTAAATTCTGGATGGAACTGAACCCCGATCATCCAGGGGTGGTTTTTGATTTCGGCAATTTCGCATAGCTGACTATTTTCGAGGACTCCAGAAAGGATGAGCCCTTCTTTTTCACACGCTTCTTTAAAGGCATTGTTAAATTCCCAGCGGTGGCGATGGCGCTCGGAGATGCGCGTTGTTCCGTAGGCTTTTTCTGCTTTAGTTCCCTTTTTGATTAAACAACTGTAGGCACCAAGGCGCATTGTGCCGCCTAAGTTTTCGACGCCCTTCTGTTCGGAAAGAAGCGAAATCACAGGATGAGGCGTGTTGGGATCGACTTCTGTTGAATTGGCATCTTTCATTCCGAGAACGTGGCGCGCAAACTCCACACACATGATCTGCATCCCCAAGCAGAGACCGAAAAAGGGGATCTTTTTTTCACGGCAATATTTAGCAGTCATGATTTTTCCCATCCAGCCGCGTTCGCCAAAACCGCCGGGAACCAAATATCCGTCGCAGCCACCGATCTCTTTTTCGACATCTTCAGGATGTTCGATTTTATCCGATTCAAATCGGCGGATTTCAATTTCTACTTGGTTGGCAATGGCTCCATGATGCAGAGCTTCAAAGACCGATTTGTAAGCATCTTGGTGCTGCAGGTATTTCCCAACAATGCCCACAACCACTTTGCCTTTCGGGCTGCGCATACGTTCGAGCATTTTCTCCCACCCAGCAAGATTTGCACGCATCTCGGGGAGATTGAGGAGTTCGCAAATCTTCTGGTCTAGTCCCTGTTGGTTCAAATTCAAAGGGACCTCATAAATGCTAAACTTCACGTCCACTTCATCCATCACAGCTTCGCGTGGCACGCTGCAAAAAAGACTAATTTTATCTTTAATTTCTTCACTTAAACTCTCTTCACAGCGGCAGAGAATAATATCGGGGATAATGCCGATCTCGCGCAGGATTTGTACCGAGTGCTGGGTCGGCTTAGTTTTGACCTCACCTGCCGCCTTTAAAAAAGGAACATAGGTGAGATGGACGTTGATGCAGTCACGCGGCCTTTCATAACGGAATTGACGGATCGCCTCGAAAAAGGGGAGCGACTCAATGTCTCCCACAGTTCCTCCAATTTCCACAATCACCACATCGATGAGGAGGGGATGTTTGGAAGCATTGGCAATCCGCTGTTTGATCTCGTCTGTGACGTGAGGGATCACCTGAACAGTTTTTCCCAGATAATCGCCCCGTCTTTCCCGTTTAATGACCGCTTCGTAGATTTGTCCGGATGTCGCATTTGATTCTTTAGAAATAGGCGCATTTGTGTAGCGGAAGTAGTGTCCTAAATCGAGATCGGTTTCCGCGCCATCATCTGTCACATAGACTTCGCCATGCTGAAAAGGGTTCATTGTCCCCGGATCGACATTTAAATAAGGGTCTAGTTTCAACATGGCCACCTTCAAGCCGCGGCTCTCCAGAAGCATGGCAATGGAAGCAGAAGTGAGCCCTTTTCCAAGAGATGAAACCACCCCTCCACTCATAAAAATATATTTCGGACTCATTTTTTGCCTCCTAGAGTAAAGGGCAATTTTACTGAAGAAATGGTTATTGATCAAGCTGCTTCACAAGCTCTTCGGCACAATGGATAAGACGCCCAATGTCTTCACGACGGCTCATTTCGGGAATCATCTGCGTCAGCTGAGCCAGTGTAGCCTGAGCATCCTTAGGAAGAGAATTTTTTACTTGCTCTAGCTCCATTAAGGTGCGCTCTAAAATCTCGCATGTAAGGTGCAAAGAACCAACAAGTTCGTGCTTCTCATGGCTCTTGTGCGTCGAACAAAGATGAAGAAGAAGTTTCTGAAGTTCTTGTAGATGATAGAGTAAGTTTTCAGCATTAAGCTTTGGGGAATTTTCCCCAAAACCCCAACGTCCTACAGATTCGCTCATAAAATTTTTTTTACCCAGGAAGACTTTTGATT
>CAZLDZ010000012.1:0-5661 GCA_964558435.1 uncultured bacterium | reverse complement strand
TTTTAGAGTGGTTTTTTGTTCCGTTCCGGCGTGCGTGCCCGAGAAATTCGGATAAGGTTTTTCCAATTGCCAGCAAATCTAGAAAATTGTTAAATATTGGCTTTGGATGGCCGTTGCAACCAAAACTTGTAACTGTCCATCAAAACTACTGAAAAGAAGTAGCTTTGATGGGTAGTTACAAAAAACTGAGGTAAGCAAATGGCCACTAGTGTAATCGCTCCTGTGAGCGTATTTCAGCTTTTTTCTGTAGGGATCGGTCCCTCCAGCTCTCATACCGTCGGGCCCATGCGGGCTGCGCGCACGTTCGCGCTCCAAATTCCAGACCTAGAAGAGGTCGGATCCATCACAGTAGAACTTTATGGTTCGCTTGCGATGACAGGAAAAGGACATGCAACAGACCTTGCCATCATTCTCGGTTTAGAAGGAAACATTCCTGCAGAAGTTAACCCCAATGCCATCCCCGGGATTCTGGCGCGTATTGAAAAAAGTGGATTTTTGCGCCTTTTGGGAAAAACACGCATCCCTTTTTGTAGTAAACAACACCTTCTCTTTCTTCAAGGACGCAGGCTTCCGTACCACTCCAATGCCATGCGCTTTGTGGCAATGGATGTTTTCGGCAAAGAGATCCTCTCTCAAATTTTTTATTCTGTAGGTGGCGGCTTTATTGTTTCTCACGAAGAGGCTTTCCAATCTGAAGAAAATGCGCAGAATGAGGTCAGCATACCCTATCCTTTTAAAACGGGAGCTGAGCTGTTAGAACACTGCAAGCAAAGTCAGAAAAAAATCTATGAGATCGTCTTAGAAAATGAAAAGGCTCAAATGTCTGAAGCCGAGATCACCTCAGGGATTTTATCGATTTGGAAGGTCATGCAAGAATCTGTGAGGCGAGGGTGTGCTCAAGAGGGTGTGCTTCCAGGTGGCCTGGGGGTAGAAAGGCGGGCGTCTGCCCTTTATCGCAAACTGCAAAAAAATGGCGCTGACCTCATTAACGATCCTTCGGAGATCTTTGATTGGGTTAGCCTTTTTGCCCTTGCTGTAAAAGAGGAAAATGCAGCCGGTGGCCGTGTTGTGACCGCACCAACGAATGGGGCAGCAGGCATCATCCCCGCAGTTCTCCATTATTATCATCAATTCACTCCGAATCCCACAAATGAAGGGATCGTTCAATTCTTTTTGACCGCAGCTGCGATGGGAATTCTCTTTAAAGAAGGGGCTTCGCTTTCTGGAGCAGAGATGGGATGTCAAGGCGAAGTCGGAGTCGCTTGTTCGATGGCAGCAGCAGGCTTAACCGCCGCGCTCGGTGGCACCAATGAACAGATTGAAAATGCCGCAGAAATCGGGATGGAGCACCATCTCGGGTTAACCTGTGATCCTGTTGCCGGTCTTGTCCAAATTCCCTGTATCGAGCGCAACACGATGGGGGCGCTGAAGGCAATCAATGCTTCGCGCTTGGCTCTCCATGGAGATGGAAATCATCGCGTTTCTCTTGATCAGGTCATTTGTGCGATGAAGCAAACAGGGGAGGACATGAAGAGCATTTATAAGGAAACTTCAGAAGGGGGGCTTGCCCTTGTCATGTCTGTAAGCACTCCACAATGTTAGGCTTTGTTGAAGAACCTGTTGAAGAACTTTCAAAGATCAAAACAAAAGATCACGAAGAAATCCGTAAACTTTTTCCCCACACCCATGCGCAACCTTTAGTGCGCGCTGCAGCACAAAAAAAACGCGAACAAAAGCCCTTGCGCGTGGGTGTCGTGTTTTCTGGGGGACCTGCTTCCGGCGGACACAACGTCATTTGGGGCCTCTCCGATGCACTACATCCAGAAAGCACTCTGATAGGATTTTTGAATGGACCCAGTGGGATTTTAGAAAATAAAACTCGCCCACTTTCTCGGGAGCTTCTCAAAAATTACCACAATCAAGGAGGCTTCGACCTTCTTGGAACCGGCAGAACTAAAATTGAAACAGAAGAGCAATTTAGCGGAGCATTAAAAACAGCACAAAGTCACAAATTAGATGGTCTTGTCATCATTGGTGGAGATGATTCCAATACCAATGCCGCCTATCTTGCTGAGTACTTTCTTGCAAACAAGTGCTCGACAAAAATCATCAGCGTTCCCAAAACCATTGATGGCGACCTGCAAAACCCCTACGTGCAGATCTCTTTTGGTTTTGATACAGCAGCCAAAGTTTACTCGGAACTTATCGGCAACCTTGCGCGCGATGCGCTATCGACCAAAAAATACACCCACTTCATCAAACTCATGGGAAGGTCCGCCTCCCATCTCACCCTCGAATGCGCGCTTGCAACGCAGCCCAATCTTGCGCTCATCAGCGAAGAGTATGCCGCACAAAAAAAGACCATTGAAGATGTCGTACACGAGATCAAAAACTTGATTCTAAAAAGACAAGAGCAAGGAAAAAATTACGGGATTATCCTCATCCCTGAAGGACTTTTTGAATTTTTGCCTAATTTACCCGAATCGATTAAGAAAGAGATCCCCGTCGAGCGCGACCCTCACGGAAACATCCCACTTTCTGCGATCCAAACAGAAGTTTTAATCGCCGACCTCGTGAAAAAGGCACTGCCTGGAAAATTCTCCCCCTTATGCCACTTTTTTGGGTACGAAGGAAGATCTGCCTTTCCATCACATTTTGACTCTGCTTACTGCACAGCACTCGGACAGGGTGCAGCCCTCCTCATTTCCTGCGGTTTTACAGGATACATGGCCGCTGTCACAGACTTAAGCTTAGAGCGTTGGGGGCTCGTAGGAGTTCCGCTGACCTCCTTGCTCCACATGGAAGAGCGGGGCGGCAAAAAAAAAGCCGTCATCCAAAAAGCCCTTGTCGATCTCAAAGGGGCCCCTTTTCAGACCTTTGCCAAAAAAAGAGCTGCCTGGGCACTCGATGATGCTTATCTCTATCCTGGTCCCATGCAATTTTCCGATCAAACAAAGCCCCGATGTATCTCTATCTCTTAGTCAAGTGCAAACTCTGGGCAGAAGAAAGAAGAGTACGCGCTCTCTACTACCACAATGCTGCTTTTCGCGTAGCCGACTCTGCCCTCGCAAAAAAATGCAGCATGAAAAAAGCATTTCAGCTCAGTCAAGAATTCTTGCGCTCCCGCGGCGCAAAAGACATTTATGCTTACGGCGAAACACCATTGACCATCTTAGAACAAGTTGGCCGAGCATGTGTTGTGAGTCCCCAAGACCATTTTCTCGACCTCGGCTGTGGGCGCGGACGCGGAGTCCTTTTTTTTGCCCACTATTTTGGGTGCACAGCCACCGGCATTGAGTGGGTACCAGAGCTTGCGCGCTGTAATCCGGGCCGCATTCTTCAGCAGCATCTGTTAGAAGCCGATCTCAAGCAAGCAACCATCATCTACCTTTATGGAACATGCCTTGAAGATGCAGTCATCCTAGAGCTCATCGAGAAATTTAAAACACTAAAGGCCAAAATTGTTACGGTAAGCTTTTCTCTGAACGAATACTGCCAAAGTCCGCTCTTTTCAATCACAAAGCAGTTTACCGCTACCTTTCCTTGGGGCAAAGGCGAAGTCTTTGTTCAGGAGCCCAATTCACAATCTGTTTGATTTTTTATCCCAAGTAATCTAATCTTGCACGAAAATGGAAAAATAATGGTATACAAGCCTTTAGACGAAAATACCTATCGAAAGTACATAGCGATGGTTGGTTGGAGTTTAATCAAAGGGAGTATCGATTATAAACTCGTAGATGAAAAAGGAGCTTTTCTTTGCGCAATAAAGATCAGCCACGGTAAGAAAAGCGATAAAGGTGTTGTAGCCTACAGCGTAAAACAAACAGAACGCGAGTTTAAAAAAAGAGGATGGTTATGGCCACCCAGAAAGAAATAAAAGAACATTTAAAAATAGCATTGAAAGAGGTGGGCAAAATTGTGCCTTGGTTTGATGAAGAGGTTTCGGCATGGGTTTTTGAACACCCAGCCTATCCTGTTGGCTATGCAGGCAATTCTGCAAAAGAAGTCATCAAAAATTATCCGAAATACCTTAAGCAGTTTATTGAAGAAAGACTTAATTCTAATCTAAACCCACTCACTGAAAAAGCAACTAGAGGAAGGGGTGGAAAACGTAAGGGTGCTGGAAGACCAAGCGGTACTAGAAAAGAAGCAAAAATACGTGTTTATCTGCCAGATGATATTGCCAGATGGGTAAAAGTTCCTGGAACTATTACTATTCTAAGAAAAGTAATGTATAATCAACGTCATGTTTAATTATAATTGAAATATAATTAATTATTTACTATTCTGAAATTAGAAGCGACTTTCTAAGAGCCACTCGGTAGGGGGTAGAGAGTTTTCTCCTCCACTACTCGCACTTTAGAATTCTCAGGGTACCAAGGCCTCTCATAGAGGATTGAGATGATCGGTGTACGTCATACGTAACTCCTCATCCAACAGCCTGAGAAAAAAGCCGTTTCCCGCCTTTCGGCCAGAAATGGCCGGAAGGCTTTTTTATTTGCGCGCTTCTGCCAGCACCCAATTGGGCTTGCGGAATTGATAAATGAGCAGGGGAATGCTGATCATGATGACTAAGCCCACAATCAAAAAGCCTTGATAGAAGACAAGACTTCCCACGTGAAGCTGGGTGGGAGGGACAAAGCCTATAAAAATCGCAAAGAGGCTCGCTAAAATCCCTATGATAGAAAAGAACCAAATGCCTGGGGCCTTACCCGGGACTTGGTACACTCTTGGCACTTTTGCGTGAGAGTAGCGCAAACGAATGGCGGCGATGAACATCAAAACGTACATCACGAGATAGCTTTGGGCACTCAATGCGCTGAGAATCCAGTAGGAGCTACTGACTGTGGGCATAAATAGAAAGACAAAAGATGAAACCGAGACGATTAGCGCTTGGAAGAGCAGAAGATGGGTGGGGGTGCCGTGTTTATTCGTGTTTTGGAAAAAGGGAGGGAGGTTGCCATGAATGGACGTGGCATACAGCCCTTTCACCGGGCCTACAATCCACGAATTGACTTCTGCAACAGCGCCCAAGATCAATAATGATCCAATCACGGGCAGAATCCACTTCAAACCGTAAGCGCTAAAAAAGACTTCGAACGCATCCATCAGGCCCCCCACCAGGTTAATTTGATCTTTGGGGATGACGATGGCAATCGCAAGAGAGCCCAGCATGAAAAGAGTAAAAGTGATGATCGCAGAAAGCACAATCGCGCGGGGGAAGTTTTTCTTGGGGTTTTCCACTTCGCCGGCAAAAGCGGCCGTCACTTCAAGACCTGCAAAGGCCAAAAATAGCCCCGCGAGGAAGACGATATTTCCTAGACTTCTGAGATCAGGGAAAAGGGCCTCACCCGTAAATTGAACCTGAGAAGGGTTGCCGCCAATCACCCATGAAAGACCCAGAAAGATAATGAGGATCCCGGGAATGATGGTGCCCAAAATCACTCCCAGCGTGCTAAATAAGCTCGAGGTTTTGATCCCGAGATAGTTCAGTAAAGTCATCCCCCAAAAACTTCCAAGAATGACCGAAGAAACGTAGACATTACTTTTGGCAAGCTAAGGATTAATGATATATGCAAGTGTTTTGGCCTGAAAAGAGAGGATAACAGGAGAACAGGACACATTGTGGACCAAGTGAAACCAGATCGACAAGAACCAACA
>CAZLDZ010000011.1:0-15778 GCA_964558435.1 uncultured bacterium | reverse complement strand
AGCGCAAAAATCAGCGAAGAGTTCTTGATTGTCTAAAAGAAGCGATGAAAGAAGAAACTGCTAAATGTACGATTTTGGGCATGATTGAATTTGGCCTTGTCGAAATGACGCGGCAAAGGAGTCGCGAGTCTCTGATGCAGACGATGTACACAAGTTGCCCCTACTGTCACGGCAATGGCATGATTAAATCGCATGAGACAGTCTCGATCGAGATCGAACGTGCTTTAAGGAAATTGATTGGGGCGCAAGAACAGTTTGGCATTGAGCTCAAATCCCACCCCGAGCTCGATCATTTTTTAAATCAAACCGACAAAGACTTCTTCCGCAGATTGGCAGAAAAAGCAAATGCCGAGCTCGAATTTGCAATAGATGACACTCTCCACTTAAACGACTTCCAATTCTTCTCCACAATCAATGGAAAGCAAATTGAAGTTTGAATTTGATGAGCTGCCAGAGAAGCTCCAAAAGATCCTCGAAGGGTTCTATGAGTGCTTTCAAGAAGTCTTGAAGGGCAACCAAGTCGATCAGCAGTTCCATACCTTGATTCAACGGATCAAAGAAGATAGCGAACATCCCTTCGTATTTGCCCCTTACCACCAGCGCATCTTAACTCCATTCAATTACTACCAATTTGGCCTCGACTTTTTCCGGCCTCTTGTCGATTTTTCGCGCTCTTCAGTCAGTGGACAGGAAAATCTCAAGACCATCTCTGGCCTTTTAAAAAAAGGGGGAAATGTCATTCTGCTTGCCAACCACCAGTCGGAAGTAGACCCTCAGGTGATTTCTATCATGCTCGAGAAAGAATTCCCCAAGCTTGCTGAAGAGATGATTTTTGTCGCCGGCGAGCGCGTGGTGACAGATCCTGTCGCCATCCCCTTTAGCAAAGGGAGAAATTTGCTCTGCATCTACTCCAAGCGGTACATCGACCACCCCCCTCAAGATAAAGAAAAAAAACAGCAGCACAACAAACGGACGATGCAGCTGATGAGCGATCTTTTGAAAGAGGGAGGAAAAATCATTTATGTGGCGCCAAGCGGCGGAAGAGATCGCAGAAACCTCCAAGGAAACATCGAAATTGCTCCTTTAGATCCCAATAGCGTGGAAATGTTCTTTCTCATGGCACAAAAAGCAGGAAAAAACACCCACTTTTATCCCTTAACTCTGGATACATACGCACTCATGCCCCCTCCTGCTTCAATCCAGATCGAACTCGGAGAACAAAGGATTGTAAAACACGCCCCTGTCCACCTGGCGTTTGGCGCAAAAATTGACATGGAACACTTTCCCGGATATGAAGGAAAAGATAAGCACGCAAAAAGACAAGCGCGCGCAGACTTTATTTGGAATATCATCCGGACAACCTATGAAAAAATATCTTCTTAGTTTCTTTATCCCATTTCTGCTTGTTGCAGAAGAGCCTGCTTTTACTCCCATCGAAAATTCCGTCGCTTATCCGGTTCTGAACCCGACTCTTTCCAAGCGCGCGCACGAAAAATTCAAGCTTGAAAATGGGATGCAGCTCTATCTGATCTCCGATCCCGAAACAGACCAATCGGCCGCAGGTCTTGCGGTGGAAGCAGGCTCCTGGAATGACCCCAAAGAATACCCGGGCATGGCCCATTTTCTGGAACACATGCTCTTCATGGGGACAGAAGCCTACCCTCAAGAATTTGAATACATGCACTACATCACCGACCGCGGAGGAAAAGTCAACGCTTCGACGTGGCCCGATCGGACGATCTACATGTTTTCGATCAACAACGATGCTTTCTTGGGCGCACTCGATCGCTTTTCCCATTTTTTTATCGATCCCCTGCTTCTGACTTCTAGTATCGACCGCGAACTCCATGCCGTGGACCAGGAACATGCAAAAAATCTCGAGCATGATGGCTGGAGACAGTACATGGTCTTTAAAGAGACGGGAAATCCCCAGCATCCTAATGCAAGCTTTTCTACAGGCAACGCAAAAACTTTAGGGGGCATCCCCGAGCGCGCCCTGAGGGAGTGGTATGAGACCCACTATATCTCAGAAAAAATGCACCTCGTCCTTCTTTCTAGCCTGCCAATGGATGAGCTTAAAAACCTTGCCGTGCAGACATTTTCCAAAGTCCCCAAAAGAACGTTCCACGATGCAGGAGAAATTCCCGAGCTTCTCACTTCTCCGTTGCAGCAAGGCAAAATGATCTTTGTCAATTCGGTGAAAGACTTAAAAACCCTGTCTTTGATGTGGGAAGTTCCCGCCATCTTTTGTGATTGGGATCGACGTCCAGGATCTCTTGCTGCTTTTGTGCTCAATAGTGAAGCAGACAACAGCCTCCTTGCCGAATTAAAACGGGAAAAACTCGCAGAAGCCATCCGCGCCTACCCCGATCTTCATGCCAAAGAAAAACTTCTCTTCACAATCGACATCCACCTCACCCCCGAAGGCTTGCAGCGCACGGATCACGTCATTGAACTCGTGTTTCAAACTCTTGCGCGGCTCAAACAAAATGGGATCGGCTCCTACCTCTTCGAAGAGATACGCAAAATGTCCGCGCTCAAATACCAGTACCAATCGCGTGAAGACGCCTTTGATTTCATCTCAAAACATGCGCACGACATCGTGGATGAAGATCTTTCCACCTACCCTGAAAAAACGCGGATTATCTCCCTCTATGACCCCGAATTTTTGCTCGCCTTCTTGCGCAGTCTAACCCCCCAAAGCTGCATCTATTTTGTGCAAACAGATCTAGAAAAAATACAGATCACACCCGAGCACAAAGAAAAATGGATGAGTGTCCCCTACACCATCCGAGAAATCCCCGAGCAAAAACTGACAGCTTTAGCTAAAATTAAACCCAACCCGCAGATTTCTCTTCCCTCGCCTAACCCTTTTCTTCCCGATCTTTCCAACTTCTCTCCTCAGCAACAACAAGATGAATCTTTGGTTGCTCCTACACTTCTTGTCCATGACAACTGGGGAAAAGTCTACTACGCGCCTGATAAAAGATACCTTGTACCGGAAGTGTTTGCTTCTTTTTCTCTCAAGACCCCTTATTTGGACGGAACACCCAAGTCTTACGCCCTTGCCGACCTCTACGTCAAAGCGCTGAGCGAAAAGCTCTCCTCCACTCTCTGGTTTGCGCATGCAGCAGGTCTCCACCCCCAATTTGAAGTCAAAGAGCTCAAATTCACCCTCACACTTTCCGGATACCAGTTCAAAGCCCCACTACTTCTCAAAGAGATCTTTTCAGGACTAAAAACCGTACAGCCCACAAAAGACCTGTTTGACCTCTACAAACATTCCCTTCTTTCAGACTATGACAACGGAAGCAAAGAACTCCCCGTGAAGCAAGCCTTAGAACTTTTGCGCAGCGTCATCTACAACGACACCCCCACTTCTCTTGAAAAGCACACCGCCCTAAAAGAGGTGACATACGAAGAGTTCCTCGCCTTTTCCAAAAACCTCTTCAAGAGCACCTGGCAAGAAGGCCTCGTGTACGGAAACATCCCGGATGTCGACGTAAAAATACTGGCAAACGATATCAAAACAACACTGACTTCCTCTCCCTTGCCCTCTTCCGCCCAGAAAAAACGGCAAATCCTTCTGCTCCCCGAAGCCCAAGGCCCCTATCTCATCAAACAAACAACCCCAAGACAAGGAAACGGTGTCGTCCTCCTCTTAGAAGAGGGAGCTTTTTCTTTTGAGAAAAAAGCCACATCCGATCTTCTTGCAAAAGCCCTACAAGAAGCCTTCTTCGACACTCTGCGCACAAAACAGCAGACCGCCTACATCGCACGCGCCTGGGGCTACGAAGAAGAAAAGCAACTTTTGCAACTCTTCGCCGTCCAGTCCAACTCCCACCAGTGCCAAGAACTCATCGCCCGCTTCGAACTCTTTTTAGAAGATTTCCTCAAAAGATTCCCCCAAGCACTCCCCAAAGAACGCTTTGAAGAGATGCAAAAAATGCAGATCGCCACCCTAAAAATGCCCCCCGAAAACCTCACCGCCATGGGCGAGCGCCTCACCAAACTCGCCTTCGACTACGACGCCGATTTTTCCCGCCTAGAAAAACAGATCGCCGCCACCGAAAACCTCACCCACGCAAAACTCCAAAAAGCCGCCCGAGAATTCCTCTCGCGCAGCAACACCCGCCGCCTGGCGATCCTCCTCGAAGGCAAACTCCCCAAAGAAAACGACTTCCGCTACGAGAGCGTCTCCAAGGAAGAGATCTGCGATTTAGGGGTTTACATCTCAGGGCAATAATACGTAACCTATATAAGAAAAAACAAGATTAACACGATCGCCGCTTCGCGGCGGCAAGATCGCGGCCAAAGGCCGCGGCACGATGAAGAAAAATTATCGTGCCCGCTCCGAAGGAGCGGATCGTGCTGCCGCGAAGCGGCGATCGTGTTCATCTTGTTTTTCTCTTTCTGCGGCGTTTTTCAGCTGATGCAATCACCCCGTGGAATCTTAAGGCTCTGTGATCTAGTGGGTTACATCTAATAACAATAATAACGTAAACTAAAAGTTTTACTATTATTTACAGTAATTTTATTAAATGTTAAAATTATACTTTTTTAAATAGGTATAATTATGACTAAAAAACTTGACCCCTATCTTCCAAAAGAATTACTTGATATCACACTGAGTTATCTGGACATGCCCACCCAGTACACGGTGGTCAAGGCCCTTGCCGATGAGGATAAACTCCCCAGTAGAGTCCAATACATTGCAGATTGGCACCTTTGCTTTTTATGGGGGGCAGCTCGGTGGGCACGATTATCTAACCATGACATAGTAGCAATGGAGTTCAGAAGGCCGGACGTCCTATTTCAATGCCCGGATGCAGAAACCCGCACTATTGTCCACTCGTCTTCATCCAAGTATTACAAAAAGGTTGGGTTAGTAGACGCTGCAGCTACACTTGCTGCACAAGTAGCCGTTCAAGCACAAGAACAAGAAGACGAAGATGACGCACCGCTCGTCGTTCTTAAAAAAGATGAAGATCTAGTCGCAAAAAGCGCGGAGATTATTCGCAGGATTTTGCAAAATCCTCATCTACAAAGAACGGTGTTTTCAAAAGTGGTCGTATTTGATTTTCGCAACCTTTCAGGCTATCCATTATCTCCTGCTTATGTTCCTAATGAGCTCGGCCTCTATTTTCCGAATGTCACTTTGGTTGATCTAAAGCCGGATTTTGTTGTGAAACAAGAAAACTACGCAACTCTTCAAGGCCCTGTGGACCTTACTCCCCTTTCACAACTTAAGCGCGTGGATATGCGTTTCTCTGGTGTTACTCGTAAACATCTCCTCCTCCCACATGCGATTGATGTCGATGATGACCTCTGTGAAAGAGATGCTTCTGAGCTTGTCTCCTCCGGCACTTGGTACTCGAATCTGTATGTGTGGATTTGCAAAGTCCTTTCAGCACTCGGTGTCTTGCTGGGCAAACTTTGTGACTAACTGAAATAAGAAAAAACAAGATGAACACGATCGCCGCTTCGCGGCGGCACGATCCGCTCCTTCGAATCTAAGCAGGATAAAATTTCTTCATCGTGCCGCGGCCTTTGGCCGCGATCGTGCCGGCGCTAGCCGATCGTGTTAATCTTGTTTTCTTTTACCACCGCAGGCTCGATCTCAGTATTCTCAGCATCTTTTCTCCGATTCACACAAAAATCCTTTAGAAGCTCGCTTGCAAGTTAATATTCCCTTGGCATAAAGAAAAATCAACAGAGGAGAATTTTTATGCCTATCCGTATTCCCCCATCTGGGACAAGTCCGATCCAGCATTTAAGAGAACCTCAAGACCCAAAAGATTATGCACAAGACATCGGCAATCTCTCGATGGATATTGCACGAATTGAGCAAGATTTAGCCGAGGGAAAAATAGATAAACAAAAAGCGATGGCGATGATGCAAGCCGATATTAACAAAATGGCAGCCGAGATCGATGCTCTTCACAATATGAAGCTTCCCCCCGATGCTTTAGGCGCTCTGGATACACTAGCTAACTCGGTGAAGGCACTAGTGGAGGGTGGCCCAGAACAACTTACCCTAGGTGAGCTCAATCGCATCAGTTTTCAAGCTGGTGTTCTCTACGGAAAGCTCTAGCTTCCTTTTCATGAAAAAATTAAAGCTGATTGGTGCGAGCATCATTGGGAACACTCTTGAGTGGTACGAGTTTTCCCTCTACGTGCACTTCACACCTCTTTTTGCGGTGCTTTTTTTTCCTGTGCAGTTTGGGACGCATGCGCTCACGCTGACTCTGCTCATTTTTGGTCTGGGTTTCCTTGCGCGGATGACTGGGGGACTTTTTTTTGGCTACATCGGCGACCGCTTTGGGAGAAGGCGCGCGCTTCTTTCGACGATTCTCTTGATTGCGGCGCCAACGGCATTGCTTGCAGTTTTGCCCACGTATGCGGCGGTGGGTATGCTTGCGCCGTTTTTGCTGCTGGCGATTCGCCTTCTTCAAAGTGTGCCGGCAGGTGGTGAATTTCCCGGTGTGATGTGCTATCTGACGGAGATGGCGGGTCCAAGCTCGCGCGGATTTATGGGGAGTTTTGCCTTTTTGGGCTCGCAGCTCGGCTCTGTTCTCAGCACAACAGAATTTCTTCTCTGTAAAAGTTTCATCTCACAAGAAAATATGCTTTCGTGGGGATGGCGGCTTTCCTTTGCCTTCGGAGCTCTTCTAGGTCTTACAGGATTTTTCTTAAGAAAAAGGCTCCACGAAACGCTTGCCTTTCAAGCTGCAGAACCCTCAAAAAAGCCTATTTTAGAAACTGTCAAACACCACAAAAAAGCTCTTGTGCAAGGGGCACTACTCTCCATCTTGCCACTCTCAGGCTGGTATCTGGTTTTTGTCTTCACGCCGCTCTACTTTTCTCAAGTTCTCAACATGTCCTTTTTTTCCGTTCTACTTTTGAACATCGCGATGCTCATGCTTTCCAATCTTCTGCTCCCCTTTCTCGGCCATCTTGCGGACCGTTTTGGCCCCAGAAAGCTTTTTATCTGGAGCGCCTGGGGTACACTGCTTCTTGCATTTCCCTTTTACGGTTTTGCTTCAGGGCAATCTTTTATCCTGATTTTTTCTTTCGAAGCGCTGTTAATTGCTTGTCTTTCCGTGCATTTTGCGCTACTCCCAAGCCTTCTTTCTGCGCTTTTTCCTACATCAGTCCGCTACACCTGTGTGGGCATCAGTTACAACATCAGCAACGCCCTACTGGGGGGCGTGACCCCTGTACTGGCTTTTTCACTCGTCCAACATACAGAGCTTCTCTGGGCTCCCGCCCTCTTTTTGGTGGTTTCTTCCCTGATTTCTCTTGGAGTAACCCATTGGAAAACAAAGGGTTATTTTTAGAGACTTCCCCAAAGTTACATATGTAACTTTGGGGAAGTCTGGAGTTGACTAGTGTGACTTCCCATGATATACATATGTACATTTGGGGAAGTTATATGATAAAAAATTTTATTGGACGTTTTCGTGAGCTAGAGAAATTAAAGGACTTAAGCCCTTTAAAACGCGCTTGCCTCGTTGTCATTAAAGGACGCAGAAGGGTGGGAAAAAGCAGCTTAGCTACAGAATATGCGCAAGGAAAGAGACTTCTCTCCTTCTCAGGATTGGCTCCTGTTGATGCGGTCACGGATCAAGATCAAAGAGACACTTTTGCCGGGCAATTTGCGCAAAACTTTCATCTTCCTCCTCTTACTTTCATAGATTGGAGTGACGCGTTTAATCATCTATCTCTCCACATCAAAAAAGATGAGCCCACGGTATTATTGCTCGATGAAATTTCCTGGATGGGTTCCAAAGATCCTACTTTCATCCCCAAGCTCAAAATCTGGTGGGACTTGTATGGTCAGCATTTTCCAAAACTCATCGTCATTTTATGTGGATCTGTATCCAGCTGGATCGAAGAAAATATTCTCAATAGCACCGCGTTTTTTGGCAGAATTAGCCTGCAAATCGATCTTGAAGAGCTTTCTCTTCCAGAGTGCGCCGAACTCTTGCGAAAAAAAGGTTTCAAGGGATCTGCCTACGACCTGTTCAAGATTTTATCTATTACTGGAGGTGTTCCTTGGTACTTAGAACAAATCTCGCCGGAACAAACTGCAGATGCCAATTTACTGAGACTTGCTTTTTCTAAAGGTGGAATTTTTACTCTCGAATTCGACAAGATTTTTCATGACCTTTTTGACTCAAGAGGTACTGCTTACAGAAAGATTGTCCATTCTTTATCTGAAGGAATGAAAGATCTGGATACGATTAGAAAATCCATAAAACACCTCAAAGGTGGCTATTTAAGCGAAAAAGTTCAAGCACTGATCACTTCGGGTTTTGTCTCTCAACATTATTCGTGGTCCATGAAAACAGGTAGACTAGGTAAGTTTAGCCTGCATCGACTTTCTGATAATTATCTGCGTTTTTACATTAAATACATCCAGCCTAACCTTCCCAAGATTGAGAAAAAATTTTACGAAAACTTTTCTTTATCACAACTGGTCGGGTGGGAAACCATGATGGGGTTCCAGATTGAAAATTTGCTCCTTAAAAATCGCCACCTATTACTAAAAGCATTGGGATTAAATCCTGGTGATATTGTCGCAGACAACCCCTACATTCAAAGACCTAGGAGCACAAGACAAAAAGGATGTCAAATCGATTATTTGATTCAGACACATGCAAAAAATCTATATCTTTGCGAATTTAAATTCACAAAACGGGAAATCGGCCCGGAAATTCTCACAGAGATGAAAGAAAAGGAAAGGCGTTTTTCTGCTCCCCGTGGCTTTGCAAAAGTGCCTGTGCTTTTTCATTTAGGCAGCGTTGCAGATAGTGTCTATGAAAGCGGTTATTTTTACCGCATCATCGACATCACAGAATTTCTTGCACCAGACCTAGAACATTCTCCTTGAAAGAAGGGAGGCGGAAGTCGCCGCGTGCAGACGGTGATTCTGTGCTTTGGTTGAGCAGAGATAGAGCTTTACTAGAAAGTTCTTCAAGAGTGGAGAAGGCATCTCCAAGGTTGTGCTTTTTGACAAAGGCGACGTTAAAGCTTTCCCACCAGACGTGGCGTGCGGAGGAAAATTCGGTGTTGTCGAGGAGGAGTTTTTTTCCTAGATAGATGGCTTCATTGACAGAGCAGGAGCCGGTTTTTGTGATGATGAGGTCGGAAAGCGCCATGATCTCAATGATCTCTTTTGTGAAGGTGCGCACGTGGATGAGTACGCCTTCTTTGCTTTGGATGGTTTGGTAGCCGGCGGCCTCGGTGATGAGTTTGCCCCCTTGTTCTAAAACCCAAACGAGAATTTCTTGGGCCATTTTCTTATTTCTTCCGACGCAAACATTGAGCTGAAGATTTCCGGAAGCAAGTATCAGTTTGGAGAGCGCCTGAGCATATTTGAGAAGAGAATCGCCCCCTTCTGCTCCCATGATGAGGGTGATTGTGCGCAAGTTCTCTTTCTTGCCGTGTTTTTTATAGAGATGGGCGCGCTCATGCGTCTCATATTTTTTTAAACATGCGGGCCGTACGGGGAATCCTGTGACAAAGAGGTGCTTGGGTTTGAGGTTACCTTCACGCAGGGCTTTCATATGCAAATCGGGATCATCGTAGGGCATGGCGACTTTAAGCTTCATCGATTCTTCAATATGGATGTCGTGCATGCCAAAAAGGAAGGTCTCACTATCGAGATCGGTGGGCATGACGATGACGGGCACATCATGTTTTTGCGCGGCAGAAATCAGCGAGGCGTTGATGAGAGGAAACGTGGAGATGACAAGATCTGGGCGCGCAGGCTCTTGAAAGTATTTCTCAAAAAGCTCCTGGATTTTCTTGCGTCTGTAGCGTAGATAACTAAAGCCAAAATGGCAAAAGACCATTTTGATGGTGCGGTGAAAGCCTTTTCTTAAGAAAAAATTGTAGAGATCTTCTGCTGTGAATTTATCTAGAGTTAATATCCCCAATGTGTCGATGGGGCGCAGCATATTGGAAAGTATATTGACAACTTCGACTTGATATTCTTTTCCTAAAATCTCTTTTAAAGAATCCCCTGCTGCAAGATGTCCACCTCCACCTTGACTAATGAGAACGACAATCCTTTTTTGTGCCGTTTTAGGTGAAGCATTCACTACCGCCATGACCTTTTCCCCTGTTCATGTTCACATTGTTGTTTAATGAGTTTTGCGACAAGTGCTGTCCATCCAGTCTGATGACTTGCTCCAATTCCTGCGCCATTGTCTCCATGGAAATATTCGTAAAAAAGAAGGTGGTCCTTCCAGTGCGGATCGCGTTGAAATAAGGCATTTTTCCCGTAGATTGGCCTGAAACCTTGAGAGTCTTTTAAAAACATGCGCATCTGCCTACGTGCAATTTCACTGGCAACCTCCCAAAGAGTCATCATGTTTCCCGAGCCGGTCGGACATTCGACCTTATACTCATCTCCATAATAATAATGGAACTTCTGAAGAGATTCAATGATTAACATATTCAAAGGAAACCAGACAGGACCGCGCCAATTGGAATTTCCCCCGAATAAGCGCGATGCTGATTCAGCAGGCTCATAACGCACTTCATGCATTTCTCCATCCAGTTTAATTGCGAACGGATGGTCTTGATGGTATTTTGAAAGTGAGCGGATTCCAAAGGGACTGAGGAATTCTTTTTCATCTAGTACGCGCGCAAGAATGCGCCGCAGGTTTTCACCATCGACGATGGAAAGGAGTCTTCTTCCTTCCCTCCCTTCATTGCGCAGCGAGGCGATTTTACCGCAAAGGTCTTGGCGGTGGTCGAGAAACCAGTGCAGTCTTTTGGAAAATCCGGGAAATTTTTCCAGCTCCTCTTTAGAAATCGTTGTCACGGCAAGAAGAGGAACAAGGCCAACAAGCGAGCGCGTTTTAAGATATTCGTGTTTTCCATCGGGAAGAACGAGAAGATCGTAGTAAAAATGATCTTCCTCATCCCACAAAGAAAATCCGCCCCTTTTTTTCCGGTTAATGGCATCGGCGATCGCCAAAAAATGTTCGAAGAATTTACTCGCCATGTCTTCATAGCTTGGATCGGTTTTGGCAAGCTCAAGGGAAATGGTCAGCATATTCACGCAGTACATGCCCATCCAGCTCGTTGCATCGGCCTCAAGTAAAAGTTCGTTTTGGGGGAGTTTTTCGCTCCGATTAAACGCACTGATGTTATCCATGCCTAAAAATCCGCCCTGAAAAACGTTTCTTCCCTCCGCGTCTTTGCGGTTCACCCACCACGTGAAATTCATGAGGAGTTTCTGAAAGACACGCTCTAAAAAAAGCCGGTCTTCGTCATCGTGTTTCCTCTGGCTAATTGTGTAGACGCGCCACGCAGCCCACGCCTGAACAGGAGGATTGACATCGTCAAAGGCCCATTCGTAAGCGGGAATCTGTCCGTTGGGATGCATGTACCACTCACGCGAAAGAAGGAGGAGCTGCCTTTTGGCAAAGTCGGGATCGATCATCGCAAGCGCCAGGGTGTGAAAAGCCATGTCCCAAGAAAAAAAGCAGGGATACTCCCACTTATCTGGAACGGAGAGGATGTCATCATTGTACAGATGGGTCCACTCTGCATTGCGCTTGTGTCTGCGCTCAAAGGGCTTTTGGGGGTCTCCTGCGAGCCATTCTTCGACGACATAGTGGTAAAACTGTTTATTCCACAGCAGGCCCGCAAAGGCTTTCTTCACGATCTCCATCTCTTCTTGAGTAGAAGATGGAAGAAGCTCTTTGTAAAAAGAGTCTGCTTCTTTTTTGCGCTGAGCAAAAATCTTCTCTTTCTTCCTAAAAGAAATTCTATCTTGATCTGTGAGACACAGATGTACGACAAAAGTCCCACCGGGCTCAATTTCCTTTTGAAAGTGGAGCGCCGCTTTTGTTCCCACCTTCTGTGGATTGACTGCATCCTGCTTTTTGCCGATCAAATATTCATGAAAAGCATCTTTCACATACGGACTTGCATTCGCCTGTCCAAACAGCCTCTGAAAGTTGGTCTCGTTTTCCGTAAAAAGGACTTCCGGTTTCCCTTCAAAATGCAAAAAACGCATTCCCAGTGTTTCATGAAGAGAAACGATACAATTTTCCTGCAAGACCAGACTCGGCTTCTTCTCTTTCTTTCCCCAAGACCACGTGTTGCGAAACCACAATGTCGGCAAAAGGTGCAAACGCCGCGCCTGATCCCCACGATTTGTCGCAGAAATACGGATCCACAGGTCGTCCGGCCCATCCTTGGCATATTCGATCGCAATGTCAAAGTAGCGCCCTGCATCGAAAATGCCCGTATCCACAAGCTCAAATTCAGGCTCGTCCAGTCCGCGTTTGCGATTTTTTTCCACCAGCTCTAGGTAAGGAAACGCTTTTTGCGGGTATTTGTACAGATAGTGCATGTAGCTATGAACAGGAGTATTATCGACGTAGAAGTAGTACTCCTTCACATCTTCGCCGTGATTTCCCTCCTGATTGGTCAGCCCAAAAAGCCGCTCTTTGAGAATTGGATCTTCCTCGTTCCAAAAGGCCAGTGCAAAACAGAGCTTCTGGTGATTATCGGAAATGCCTGCAATCCCATCTTCTCCCCAGCGGTACGCACGGCTGCGCGCCTGATCGTGCGGAAAATACCTCCAGACATCGCCATTTTCGCTGTAATCTTCACGGACAGTGGCCCATTCACGTTCACTTAAATAAGGCCCCCACCTACGCCAGTGCTTTTTTTTCTCGTCAGCCTCACGCAAACGCTTTTTTTCCGCATGCATGGACTTTGGTATAGAAGATTTAGAGACCGTTGATCAACAAGATATTTACTGGACAGATAAAGACCGTTGATCCATTTGCTTATTTAAGCAAATAAGTAGATCTAGTATCTTGTTATGAAAAAAAAGAAAATGCTTACAAAAGTCTCTACGAGAAAAACACACATGTCAATCAACATTCCTTTAACTTTAAAGGATCGTAAGCGCATTGAAGTCTATGCTGCATCAGAAGGTCTTACGGTTAAAGACTTCGTCATTGAATGCATTCAGGAAAAGATTCACCCCGAGAAGACTCCAAACCAAACCACACGAAAAGCTCTAGATGCAGCAAGAAAAGGAAAAGTTTTTCGTGCAAAGAATTTTCGTGGTCTTTGTGAACAAATCGGTCTTTAATGCTTGAATTGCATTGGACTTCATAATTTAAAAAAGATCTCAAAAAAGCGAAGTCTCGCGGCAAGTCTCTGGATAAATTAAACTCGGTGACTGATCTTTTACAGGAAGAAAAGTCCCTCTCGATTAAACACAGAAACCATAAACTTTCGGGAACCTATAATAATCATTGGGAGTGTCATATTGAACCGGATTGGTTGCTGATATATTTAAAAAGCCACAAAGCCATTACTCTTGTGCGCACAGGGACACATTCTGACTTATTTTAGGAGGGCGAAGAAGCCACCTGACTTGAGCGAGACTCGATCCCGAATAACCCTAAAACCCACAAGACAAAGCGATAGAGAGTTCTGAGAATGGGATAGCAGCAGCCGGTTCCATAGGTTTTTCGACGCGCCTCATACGTAGGGATGGGGTCTTCTCGTACGGCGTTATTGAGTTGGCTGTCAAGTTCGGATTGAGGACAACTCCAGACGGGAAACGCTTCAAACTTTTCGGAATCATACCGCTTTGCTGTGTGCGGCCCAAGAACGCGATCCGTGAGTTTTGTTGTTGGTGCTAGCTTTTGGAATTCCCTTACATAAACACGTGCATGAGGGTTTGTAAAGCCCCACCCAACAGCTTTTTCTCCAAAATAATCAGAGACGTCACCACCTTGAATTTTTCCTGCGCGGTTGCGGTAATGATGTATGGTCAAAAATATATGCGTTGCTAGGTGAGCGTTGACCTGCCTTGCGAGCTCCTCTGCCGCACTCGCTTCAAGACTCGGCGCATTGATGATCGTGGCCACTTCCGTCTCTTTCCAATAGTCACACAAAAAACGCATCGCCTGAGTGCCGCCCAAACTGAAACCAATGATGTGGACTTGTTGTCCTGTAGGACGAAACTCTGGATCCTTCAGGAGGGCCTCGAATTGACCTTTTGCAGCAGAATAGCCTGTATTTCCGATGCAAGCCTCGAGGTCATTTTCGATAAAACTTTCTGCCGCATCTTCTGCTACAGGAGAAAGCTGTGTAGAACGGAGAAGAAAAGTCGGAGCAAGAGGAGAATCGCACGCAATTTTTCTGAAGGCATAACCCACCAGTCCGTCCCCTGTGCCCAGCTTTTCGTAGACCTCCCAATAATCAATCGCTCCATCGGGCAAAAGCATGGGGATGATTTCGCCAGGTTGAAGCTCATAGGCAGAAAAAGATTTGGCTAAACGATCTATATAAGGAAAATTTGTCTGCTGGGGGTTATCCGTGGCAATGAGCCCTTCAATCCCATGCGACAAATGCTGCCGCTTTTTATCCCATAAAAACGGGTCATAGCGAAATGATAGCCCATCTCCACCTGAAGGGGGAAGCTTCCCAATGAAAGGATCTCCTCGCAATTCACTGTAAGCCTTATGTAAGGCCTCACGCGTCATTGTATGTGGATCGCATCGAAAACGATGCCTGAGATCTTCTGTAAAAGGACGCGCAAGACCAACACCTGCTCTTTCTATGTGGTCCAAACGCAGAGCATCGTGTCTTTCCCATTTAAATTGGTAGCGCTTTTCGATCCGCGCAAAACGTTGATCCGTTCCAGCAGCCTCCCGTAAAGCCCTTTTAAACACTTGCCATGTCTGCCAATTCAAAAACTGATCTTTATCACTTAACGAAGACCACAAACCCCAGAACCTAGGCTCTTCTTTTTGCAGAGTCAGCAAAACAGCCTCACCCTCAACAACAAAACTGAGAGGACTTGTTGCGCCTGTTGCTGCAGTAAAAAAATTTTGAATCGTAATTGTTGACATGGAGCCACTGTATCAGAATTTCATATTATGATAAACGGCGTCGACGTCGTCGAGATTTTCGATCCATTCTATCAAAGAAAGATTTGATTTCACATCTTCTGGAGTGCAGTCAATCAGAACTTTAGGAACATATTCCAAAGAGGCTTCGGCACAGGGAATCCCTGCCAACTGAATTTTTTCTTTTACTTGAGAAAGCATCTCGGGTGGTGTTGTCACGATGAATATTTCATCTGCGGCCTCCAGATCTTCTGCCCCAGCATCGCTTGCCGCTAAAAAAAGTTGATCTTCATCGACCCCCTTCTTAGGGACCTGGATAACCCCTTTACGCTCGAAATTAAAGGCAACAGAGCCCGGATTCGCAAGCGTGCCGCCCCGTTTATTCGTCGCGATGCGCATATCCGATGAGCTGCGGTTCTTATTATCCGTCATGACATCGACTAAAATGCCCACGCCCCCATATCCGTACAGCTCATAGGTCATCTGGACATAATCGGCCTGATCCTGAGATGCAGCCTTTTTGATGTTGCGCTCGATATTGTCGTTTGGGAGGTTAGCTTCTTTTGCCTTTTGAATCACCAGACGCAACTTAGCATTTGTCCGCAGATCAGGCCCACCCTGCTTAACCGCCGAAATAATCTCCTTCGTCAAGCGTGAAAACAGCTTGCCCTTCAAGGCATCTGCCTTCTCCTTCCGATGTTTAATATTCGCCCACTTACTATGCCCCGCCATAAGCCCCCAAAAATAGCATAGTCATGGATATGGCAAAACAACGATGTTGTTTTGTGAAAAAAGGGGATAAGAATTTTTGTTAGGGCTTACCTTCACACAAGTCGGGGGTCTGGCGTTACACGTCCCGACCCCCCGCTGGCCCC
>CAZLDZ010000010.1:1257-16511 GCA_964558435.1 uncultured bacterium | reverse complement strand
ATAAATCCTGCTTATCAGGAAAAACCCCGAAGAAAAATAACAGGATGACAGGATGAACAGGGTGTAGCTTTATGGGACTCTTCATCCTATCCATCCTGTCATCCTGTTATTTTTTTCTTAGACCGTTGACTTATGCAATGGTCTCAACATAAATACGGCCACATTTTCAAGCTTTTTTGGCCGTATTTTGGCCGTATTCTTTGAAATACGGCCAAAAAATGCCTCTTGCAAAAAGTGCTCTATCCTCCGATGATGGGAGGATATGCATCACACCGTTCCTGTAAAAGATTTTTTCCTGGGAGAGGGCGAGCCCCTCGCTGTCATCTGTGGCCCTTGTGTCATTGAAGGGGAAAAAGAGGCACTATTTGCTGCTGAAAAGCTTAAAGAAATCTTTGGGAAGCTCAAGATCCCTTTCATCTACAAATCTAGCTATGATAAAGCCAACCGTTCTGCCTATGCTTCTTTTCGTGGCCCGGGGATAGAAAAAGGGTTGGAAATTCTAGCAAAAGTCAAAGCCGAATTCGATCTCCCCATCCTGACCGATGTGCACACCGAGGAAGAAGCTAAGCGCGCAGGAGAAGTCTGTGATGTGCTCCAGATCCCTGCTTTTTTATGCCGCCAGACCGATTTGATCACCCGAGCGGGTGAAACGGGAGCTGTCATCAACGTCAAAAAAGGGCAATTCATGGCCCCGTGGGATATGAAAAATGTCGTAGACAAACTCCTTGCGACGGGCAATCGTAAAATTATTTTAACCGATCGCGGCACCTCTTTTGGCTACAACAATTTAGTGTCAGATATGCGCGCCATACCCATCATGAAAAAGTTTGGCTTTCCCGTCTGTTTCGACGCCACTCACTCCGTACAACTTCCAGGAGGTTTAGGAAATGCTTCAGGAGGACAAAGAGAATTTATTCCCACGCTTGCAAAAGCCGCCGTTGCAGCAGGCTGCAATGTCCTTTTTCTTGAGGCCCATCCAGAGCCATCCCAAGCCAAAAGCGACAAAGACTCCGTGATTGCTTTTGCTGATCTTCCCGAGCTTCTTGAAACCCTGCTCAAAATTTACGAGGCTACCTCATATGTTCCTGCGCACCACGGTCATTAGCCTTTCTCTTTTTGCTCTTTTTTCTCTCATTTGGGCCTACCAAACGTTTGGTGTGCGCGCCTCCGACATTGAACTGTATGCCAAGATCAAAGAAGCACAAGAAAGTGCTCCTTCTGCCCGCGCATTTTCAACCGCTTCTCATCAGACGCGCAGAGGAATTTGCAAAGAGATCTGGGCAGCCCAAGAAGATGGCACAAGAACACAGACACGGATCGAAAGCGATTCTTCCGTGCTCACACTGCACCCCAAAGGAAATCGCCTCGAAATCGTCGAAGACCTCTACAAAATCCGCTTCTGGATGCAAGATCGGCTCTACCTGTCTTCGGATGGGAAAAAACCGCTTCAGCAGATGCGCTATCTAGAAGCAGACACCGGAACTTATCTCTACAACACCCAGCAATTCCTCGCCCAAACTGTCGCCCTTTCCCTTTTTCGCTTGCCCGGGCACACACTCACGTTGCAACATCAGACCTCCCCCTTTGTCAAAGGCATTGCACAAGATGTCTCTTTTTCAGTATCAGGAAAAGAGTCGCAATTTCAGGCAAAGAATTTTAAAGCAAACTTCTCAGGAGGCCCCCTATGATATTTTTTCTTCTGCTTCTCATGACTTGCCTCCACGCGCAAGATGATACTGCCGTCTCTTCTGCCAATGCCGTGTATGATGGCAACCGCCTCATGTTAAGCGGGCATGTCCTGCTCGACCACGGTCTGGGAAAAATGGCAGCAGACGAAGCAAAACTTGAAAGACAAGAAGGCAAAGACTTTCCCTTCGCCTCGATCGAACTGATCCGCAACGTAGCCATGCATTTAAAAAGCGGCGCTGAAATCCAATGTAGCGGCGCCCAGCTCGACTTCATCAAATTGAAAGGCTTTCTCTCTTCGTCAGAACAAGGAAAAGTCATCTACAGCGACAACCTCAAAAAAGGGCTCCTCCGCATCCTGGGAAATGCCGTCGAATTAAAAATTGCAAAAAATGAGCAAGCCGAAAAAAAGACAGAATTTGAGATCGAAACCATCCTCGCAAAAGAAGATGTGAACATCGAATTTGGTCAGGGATTTTCTCTTGCCGCGCACAAAGCACTTTTTCGCAAAACCCAAGGCCTTGTCACCGCTTATCCCAAGGATAAAGAAACCCTCTGCAAACTCACGCACGCCCATGACGTCATCGATGCCGAATCTGTCGACCTCGATCTTACCCACTCCAAAATTACTCTCTTGCATCCCAAAGGCACCCTCGCCACTCTTTTTCTTCCTGGGATGCAAAAAGGAGATGTCGCTTTTAGCTGTGATCACCTTCTTTGGGAACAGACCAAAAATGCCCTTTCCTTGAAAGGCCGCGTGCGGATTTTAGAAAGCTTGATCGGCACCCTGACATGCGAAGGAGAACTGGAAATCCTCCAGGCCAAAGACAAACAACTCAAAACTCTGCACACACAGGGAACCACATCCCTACAATTTTCCGATGAAACAAAAAAAACACACCGTTTGACATGCCACGGCCCTTTTTTGTTTGACCGCGCACTTTTGCGCGCCACCTTTGAAAGCCCCAAAAAAGGAACTACAGTCCTTCCCGACAAACAGATCTTCTATGAAGCAGACGAACTCGCCTTTTTTGCCGATCAAGGCCTCATCGAATACACGGCTAATTTGCGCCCCACACTTCTTTCCTTAAGTGGCAATATCCGTCTTTTTTCCACACGCCCTGAGCAAACCCGTTTTGCCTTAGCCGACCGCGCGCGCCTCTCCACCAGCACAAAAACCATCATTTTAGCTGCCGACCCCGGGAAAAAAGTTCTCTATATCGACAAAGCACAAACCCTATCGATTGCCGCTCAAGAAGTGCACATCACCCGCGATGAAAAAACAGGCGCCGAAAAAGTCCAAGGCGTCGGAAATGTCCAATTCGGCTTTACCGATGAAGAAAATTCCCTAGTCGAACGCATGCACTCCACCCTAAAAATTTTACGATGAAAAATAAACAACCCATCTTATCTGCAGAAAACCTCGTCAAAACCTACAACGGCAAGTCTGTAGTGAATGGACTCTCCCTCACCGTAGGCCAGGGCGAAGTCGTCGGCCTCCTCGGACCGAACGGCGCCGGAAAAACCACCGCTTTTTACATGACCATCGGCCTCATCCGCCCCGATCAAGGCCGCGTATTTTTAAATGGAAGAGACGTCACCGACCTTCCCATCCACGAGCGCGCACGCATGGGCATGGGATACCTCGCTCAAGAGCCCTCCGTATTTCGCAGCTTAACCGTCGAAGAAAATATCCTCTGCATCCTCGAGACCCTACCCATCTCTCCCCAAGAAAAACAGCACAGGCTCCAAGAGCTCTTACAAGAACTTCACCTAGAAAAACTCGCAAAAAAACGGGCCATGACCCTTTCGGGCGGCGAAAGAAGACGCCTCGAAATCACCCGCGCCCTCGTCACACGCCCCTCCCTCCTCCTCCTCGATGAACCCTTCGCCAACATCGACCCCATCGCCGTGCAAGACGTCAAACACATGATCCGCCACCTCAAAAGCCTCGGCATCAGCATCCTCATCACCGACCACAACGCCCGCGAAATCTTTTCCATCGTCGACAGAAGCGCCCTCATGCGCGACGGCAAAATCCTCATGTCCGGCTCCGTCGACGAACTCCTCGCAAGCCGCGAAGCGCGCCTGTCTTATTTCGGCGAAGATTTTAGATTGTGATTATGTAACAGAAAAACTCACTTCCGCTTAATGAGTGTTTCTGTTACATAAAGGATATGGTAAGATCCAAATACTCAACAGCTTTTAAAAGCCTGTCCAAAAAGGCTATTTTTTCTTCTGCACAAGGAAAAGAAGCCGGAATCCCCTCCAGGATGCTCGCCTATTTTTGCTCGAAAGGACAAATCGAGCGGGTTAGTAGGGGGATGTATAAAATTAAGGCTTGGGATTTTAACGACGAATTCGAATGGGAAGACTTGGCCCTAACCGCCTTAAGCATCCCCAACGGTGTTATCTGTCTTATCTCTGCTTTATGTTATTACGGCTTGACGGATGAAATCATGCGGGAGTTTTGGATTGCGATCCCGAACTCCAGTACTTCTCCTTTTAGAGAAAATGCCCGCATCGTTCGCATGCGAAACATCTCTCTAGGGCAAACCACAATCAAAATTGGTAAGCAAAAACTGAAAATTTTCGATCGAGAGAGAACCCTCGTGGATGCTTTCCGCTATCTCGACAAGGAAATCGCTTTAAAGGCGCTACAAGCTTACTTAAAAATAGGCAAAGACAAAAAACCAGACATCGATAAGCTTCTAAGGTATGCAAAAAAACTCAGAGTTGACTTAACCGCTTATGTTTCCGCATTTACTTTATGAAATCTGCAATTGAACAATCCATCAAAGAAAAACTCAAAGCGTTGGCTAAGGAGCGTGAAGCGACCTTTGCAGAACTTTGGAGGAATCTGATTCTGGAAAGATTCCTATCGCGTTTAGCGCGTTCTTCTTATAGAGAGAAATTCATTCTAAAAGGAGGCACTCTTCTTGCAAAATATATTCCTCTCGGACGCGAGACCCAGGATCTTGATTTCTTCATTCAAAAGCTTTCCAACACTGAACAATCTTTGAGAGCCGTTTTACAAGAGATCTGCGCTATTGATGCCGATGACAGCTTTGCCTTCGAAGTCTCGAAAATTACAATCCTGGACCATGCGCAGCTAGCTTACACAGGAGCCGAAATAACTCTACATGCATTGTTCGGTGCGACTAGAACAGTCATACGCATGGATTTGGGATTTGGAGACCGCGTTGAGCCCGTTGAATATCTGATAGATTTGACTGCCTCGTCTAGAGGCCCTCTTTTCGAAAGCCGGATTTCTCTGCATTGCTACCCCAAGGAATTTATTTTTGCAGAAAAATTAGAAACCATCATTTTCCGAGGAAGAGGCAACACCAGAATGAAGGATTTTCACGATCTTTATTCGCTGATCGGGTTACACGTTCTTGACAGTTCTCTTGCTCAAAGAGCGATCCAGTTGGTTTTTGACCACAGAAAAACTCCCCTCGAAAAACTGCCACCTTCCTTCAACAAAGATGTTTTCGAAGCACTGCAGCACAACTGGAATGCCTATAACAGAAAGATCAAGGCAAAAAACAATTCACTTAAATTACCCGAATCCATAGAAGATGTGGTTGCAGTTTTGAACCAATGGCTCGAAAAAAACATATCCTTCTAATTGAAGCGCGCTTGTCTTATTTTGGCGAAAATTTTAGAGTGCGGAAAAAGGAGAACAGTCCATGTCACCACGCAGCGTTGAAGAAATTGTCGCCGATTATTTCACAGCCGTAAGCCAAGGCGCCCTCACCGGACAACTCAATACTGCGCGCCTGCACTTCGCCGACGACATCCGCATCATGGGTGCCCACAAAGAAATCCAGGGAAAACCCCAAGTCTTTAAGTACATGCAAGAAAAACTCATTCCCCATCTGGAAAAAGTCACCATCCACCACCAGCTTGCCGACAAAAACACAAACTGCAGCATCGTGACTTTCGTCACCAAAACACCCCACGAACCCGTCCCCGCCGCCCTGTACTTCCGCGTCAAAAATGGCGTCATCTTTGAAATCCAGTTCTTCTACGATCCCGAGCGCTGGGCCAAAGGCATCGGCATGCGCCGCGCTGGATAAACTAAAAATTTAAATATATTGTTTTTTAGGTTGTTCTTTTAGGGCTATTTTTAGTAAAATAGTCGGCATGATTCATTCAGTAGCTACATCAACCCATACGGCGGCCCTAGAAGATCCTCTTGCAACAGCCGCTCGTGAAGACGACGTTTGTGTCCAGCTTGGTTATCCGCAAGAAATTGTCGAAGCTTTTCGTAAAAAAAATCTGTCTCTTTGGCGACTTCCGGAAATCAGCTCTGGCACACCAGGTTTTAGATCAGACTACATTGCATTAAAAAATGAAGACTTGCCTATTAACCCAGCCACAAAGACAGCTTGCGCTTGTGCACGCATTTATAATTCGCGTGGACGTGTTGGTTTTGCCCTGATGCTACAAGGGCACGCCGAAGGAAATCTGTCTATTGAACTGCAGGACAAAGTTCACACAGGTCCCATCAACCAATTCAAATTTGTCATGGCTCTGCACCAACGCTATTCGGAAAGTAAAAACCATTGGGTATCCAGTTACTCATTGTATGAACTCTGTTTCGGTGCATCATACGAAGCTCATAAACTAGAACCTCCTTATTTAATGGGTAAAGACATTACCCCCTGGCTCTTGAAAATTCTCGATGGTAAGGATCCAATATTCAGGCTCGCAGGCCCCATCCCACAAGTAGTGGTGCCCCAACCCCTACCCCTACCACACATTGCTCCCCCCCAACCTGAAGAGGAGGCAGAACGCGAAGCTGCCGATGAGCCCAACTGCTGCTGGGCCCTTTTTCAAGGGGTCTGGAATGGCCTCGTTGCACTCGTCGAGTGGCTTATTTCTTGGGTTCGTTAAGGCAATCTGTCGATTTTTTGCGAAAAAATCGACACGTTTTTCGAATATGTCGATCGGCTTAACATATTAATCTCCTCAATTACCTTCTCCACCGACAGTGTCGTGAGGCACTCGCTCCGCTTGCTGCCGCCACAGCCGTCGAGGCCGCAAGGACGACACGGGAAGTTTTGCGCGATGATGCGCGCGTGCGGATTTTTCCAGGGGCCCCAGCTGATTTCTGAGGTGGGGCCGAAAAGCGCGACTACGGGTGCTTGCAAGGCCGATGCCATGTGAAGCGGCACGGAGTCGACACAGATCAGGCAGTGCGCCGCCTGGATCAACGCCCCGAGTTCTTTCAGCGAAATTCTTCCACTTAAATCCAAAACCTGAGGATGCCGCGTTTTTTTGAGGATCTCTGCTATCAGCGCCTTTTCTTCAGGGTCAGGACCGGAGGTGAGCACGATGGGAAGATCGAGGCGGCTGAGAAGTTCTGCTGTAAAGGTTGTGGATGGACATTTGAAGCGCCAGCGCGAGACGGGGTGCACTAAGAAAAAGCGTTTTTCGTGGATCTCTGCAGCTTGAAGAAGCGCATGCACACGCAGCTTGGCAAATGGAGGGATGTGCAGGGTGAGGGAGCGCTCGTCCTCTTGAGGAAAAATCCCCATCCTGCGCACAACATCCAGCCCTTGTTCAACCACATGACGCGGTGTGCGCGCCATTTTCGCCAGGTGTGTGTAGATTTTGCGTTTGCCTAAAAAGCCTTTTTTTCCCGGATCGATGCCCACGCGCAGCTTGGCGCCTGATGCAAGCGCGATGAGAGCGCCCCGGTCGCCTTCAGTCAAATTGATGACGAGATCGTAGCGTTCTTTACGTACACGCGCAAGAAGCCTGGCTTCTTCCAATAGACGCAAGAATAGCGACTTTTTTTTGATGGCGCGGTCATAAAGATGGCACGTGCGAATCGCTGGATGCCCTTCGAGCATGGGGAGGGTTTCAGCATAAATGAGAGCGTCGATCTGAGCTTTTGGTAAGGCTTTTTTTAAGTTGGTAAATACAGGTGAGGCAAGCAGCACGTCGCCGTGATGTCGCAGTTTAATAACCAAAACGCGCTTAACACCTGTTAAATCTGGATAGTTTCCGTACATAATGAGTGAGAATAATTGAGCGCTCACATATAATACAACGCTATGGAACAAACTTTATCGATTATCAAGCCTGATGCGGTCACAAGCAACCATATCGGTGACATCCTTCAACGCTTTGAAAAAGCGGGATTAAAAATTGTCGCAGCCAAAATGCTCTTTTTATCTCCAGAACAAGCGAAGGGATTCTATGCTGTGCATGCACACCGTCCTTTCTTTCAAGAGCTCGTGGGCTTCATGATTTCTGGCCCGTGCTTGGTTCTGGTTCTTGAAGGAGCCGATGCGGTTGCCAAAAACCGCACTCTCATGGGAGCCACGAACCCAAAAGAAGCGGCGCCTGGAACAATCCGCAAAGATTTTGCGAAGACGATCGACAAAAATGCCGTCCACGGCTCAGACAGCCTGGAAAATGCGAAGACAGAAATCAGCTTCTTCTTCCGGCCAAATGAAATTTTTTCTCGATAAGTAATCTTTTCTAGACTAATCTCGAGCGCTTCATGCGTTTGAGATTGGTTTTCTTTTTGCTTCCTCTTTTTCTCGTAGCAAAAGAGGGGTTCTTTTCTGAAGATGAAGATCCTTCTCTTTTCCATCATGTCAATGTCATAACAGGCGATCTCAACCTGTGCCTCAATGAGGGGGTCGTCTCCGGTGCGGTTCCTCTTCCGATTTTCCGCACCTATTCGAGTGCGGGCGCACTTGAAAAAACGCCCAACCACCAAGATCTCATCTTAAAAGCTTTGCATGGGTTTTTGATCCAGGGTGGGTGGAGTTTTTTCTCCTACACGCACCTTTTGCTTGCGCCTTCTTCTGATCCTAAATATATCCGAGCCCATCTCGCAGAAAAAAGTGGGAGCGTCATCACGTACGTCTTTAGCCATAAAGAGGGAAAACAGACGATTTTTTTAAGGCCAGAAAAGAAACTGGGGGCCACGACGTTAAATGGACGCAAAAATCCGCACAACAATCTCCTAAGACTTGATCTAGAACGCGGGAGTGCCGAGCTTTTTTGTGCAGATGGCGGAAGCCGCGTTTATGTGCGGGCACATTCAGAAAAAGTGCTGCGCCTGACACAAGAAAAGCTGTCAAGCGGCCACCCTGTTCTGTATTCCTACGACGAAAAATGGCGTCTTATAAACATCGAATTAAAAAATCCTGCACAGACAAAAACGTTTTCCTGGATCCGCTTTGCGTATTTAAATCACGAGCCCCCTTTTCATTTTCGTCTCACAACTTCTGATGGAAAAACGTTCACTTACCGCGCGCTCGTGCACAAGGAGCGCGAATATCTTGCCAGTGTCGAGAGCAGCGCGCGTGCATCTGAAGTGATGCAATACGTTCCTGGAAGAAAGGGCACAGGTGCGCGCATCGAAAATGTCTTTTTAGAAAACACTCTGCAATTTTCGGTGAAGTATGTGCTGCCACCTGATAAAAAACAGGAAAAAAAGTGGGCAAAAAATCCTGAGAAAAAGGATTTTTCCATCGACAAGGTTGCAGGCTTGGATGGAACGCTTGGTCCTCTTGCAACGTTTTCCTACAAACCTCAGTGCACCGATGTGCGCGATCAAGACAACCTCCTTGTCCGCTACCACCACGACACGGGCCGTCTCACACGGATCGACACATTTGATGAGCATGATCAGCTGCGCTCTCTACAAAAATTTTTCTGGGACAAAGACAAACTTCTCTGCAAGGCCTTTGTAAATGGGCAGGGAGAAGCGCTTTTTGCTAAAAGCTTTGTCTACGATGAGCGCGGCAATGTCAAAGAAGAAGTGCTGTGGGGAGATCTCACAGGCACACATCCCCCGCCCTTTTATGTCGATGCCCAAGGCCTTTTTGGCTCTGGTAGCTTCCGTAAACGTTTCACCTACGATCCCCGTTTCAATATTCCCCTTCTCGAGGAAGAAGAAGGAGGATTAAGTTACCACTACACCTACAAACCCGACACCGATCTTCTCACAGCTAAATTGACATGTGCAAATGGACAAATTTTAGTCCGAGAATTTCTAGACTATGACGATGACAATTTGCTCATCTCCGAGATTATCGATGATGGGATCTCTTTTAGTGCACGCACAATCAAACGCTACGTGCGCGATCCCGCTTCTGGGCTGATTCAGACGATGCAAGAAGTGTTCTGGGACTCAAGTTGTGGACAAGAGGTTTTAGAAAAACGGACAGAGTACTCTTATACGCCGCAAAAACGTGTGGCAACCGAAACGGTCTTTGATGGACAAGGAAATTTCCTCTTTGCGCTGCACACCGACTACGATCCACAAGGACGCATCATCCGCAAAACCACCCCCCTTGGTCATGAAAATTTCTATACCTACGACGCGCATGGAAAATTGCTCTCATCCGAAGAGAAAAAGCTTAAGAAAATTTATACTTACAACGCAGCCGGCTGGCCTACATCCTGCGTAGAAATGGATGCTCTTGGCCACATAAAAACGACAGAAAGCTGCTACGACAACAAAGGAAGACTACTTGCACAAACCGATGAATATGGAAACACCACGCGGCAAGTGTATGACAATTTCGGTAATTGTCTTGAGACCCATTTTCCAGACACTTTCGATGAGGAAGGGGTGCGCTACACCCCTCTTGTGCGTTTTTCTTACGACCTTGTAGGTAATCTCACGTCAAGCTGCACCCCGCGCCAGGAGACGACACACACTTTTTACAATGGTCTGAGAAAACCGATCCGGATTGTTCAGCCCGATGGTCAAGAAACCGAGCACCTCTACAATAAAAATGCCACCCTGGCAAAAACCCGCTACGCGGATGGATCCACAATCGAATATTCCTACGATCCGTTTCAGAGGATCCTCTCGAAAAAACTCTACTCCCAGGAACATGAGCTCCTTTCTCAAGAATTTTGGGAGTACAACGCTTTTCATCTCCTTGCCTACACCGATCCGCGCGGCCTTGTCACCACGTACAACTATGATCGTGCAGGAAGAAAAATAGCAGAGAAAGCGCAAGAGCGTGTACGCACATTTTCTTATGACACCCTCGGTTTTCTTGAAAAAACCACCGAAGGCGATACCGTGTACGTGCACAAGCACGACCCTGAAGGAAACATCCTTGAAGAATGGACAGAAGAATGTGGAAAAATCGAAAATTGGACTGCGTATTCTTATGACGAGCGCGGAAGAAAAATAGGTGCACAACGCAGAACGGAACACGGGATAGCCGAAGATTTTTTTTCTTATGACAGAAAAAGCAGACTGACATCTCACGTAAATCCTGAAGGTCTGACGACAGAATTTATTTACGACTCCATCGAAAATGCCCTCGGTCAAAAAACACTCCAAAAAACAACCGTGGACGCTGCACAAAACGCCAAAATCGAGATCTTTGATGCGACAAATCATCTTGTCTACACAGAAAAGCAAGACTCAGGCAAAAACCCCGTCTTCCGAGAGGATTTTTTGTACGACCGTGCCGGCAATAGAACGCTTAGAAAAACAACGATTTTCTCCAACAAGCGCGCGCACAAGATTCAAAGCACACGCTGGATCCACGATGCGTGCGGACGGATATGCCAGGAGATCGACCCTGAGGGTAAAGCTACAGACTACACATACGATCCATGTGGAAGGCTGAAGGAAAAACGTCTTCCCAGCTCTAAAACCCTCTATTTTTCCTACGATGCCTGTGGACGATTAACAGAACAAAAAAGCTCGGATCGGAGCATCCATGACGAATACTTTTATCAGCACGGAAAAGATCCTACAGAGATCGTCGATCACGTGCACAAACACAAGATGCAGCGCACCTACAATCTTTTTGGTGAACTTGTAGAAGAGACAAATCCCTATGGACTCCGCATGCAATGGGAATATGATGCACGTGGAAGATCCACAAGGCTCACCCTCCCAGACCACTCACAAATCACCTACTCCTACCAAGGAAGCCATTTAGAAAGAGTATCTAGACTCTCGTCTGAACAAAAACTTCAGTATGAGCACAAGTACACACAGTTTGACCTGAATGGCCACGTGTGCGAAGAAATAGGTCTTTTCGGTCTTGGCACCTTCAAGACAGAGCGCGATCTTTTAGAACGTCCCATCAAGCAAACATCGCCCTGGACAGAGCACAGCTACAAATACAATGAACTCGGGCTCGTCGAAGCAAGTAGCAGCAGCTTATTTGGAAAAAAACACTTTCTTTACGACTCCTTGCAACAACTCGTGCAAGAAAATGCACACACCTACCAGTTTGATTCGATAGGAAACCCCCTCAATTGCACAACAGGAGCGTGCAATGAATTAGTGCAAACAGCACACACAAACATCGACTACGACCTGGAAGGCAATCCCACACACAAGACAACTCCCACGCACCAGACCCACTACGAATACGATGCTTTAGGAAGACTCATCACAGTCAGTACAGACAAAAAAAGAGTCCACTACAGCTACGATGGCTTTTTTCGGCTTCTTTCCAAACAAACATTCTCCTGCATTAATGGCACCTGGACGCAAGAAGAGAGCCGCCTTTTTATCTACGACGGCGAGCGAGAAATCGGCACAGTCAGTGCCCAAGGCACAATTTGTGAATTAAAAGTCCTCGGCCTCGGCATCAAAGGGGATATCGGAGGCGCGGTGGCCCTAGAGATCGATCAAGCAGTGCTTCTTCCCCTGCACGATCTTGGCGGAAATATCATCGCCCTCGTAACAGCCCAAGGAAACCTCTGTGAATCCTATGATTTTTCCGCTTTTGGCGAAGAAACCCTCTCTTCTTCTCCCCTCAACCCGTGGCGGTTTTCCTCAAAACGCCATGAAGACTCTTTAATCTTTTTTGGAAGACGTTTTTACGACCCCTCCCTCGGACGCTTTCTCACCCCCGATCCCGCAGGCTCCAAAGCTTGCCCCAACCTCTACCTCTTCGTCTTAAATTCCCCCACAAACCGCCTCGATCTTTTTGGCCTCTTTTCCGAAAACAAATTCCATCCCTTCACGATGGACGTCCCCATCCACAACCTCCTTGAAGCCACAACGCGCACAGGCCCCATCGCCGGCAAAACCCGCATCAACGAAGTCGAACTCGAATGGTTCATCCAATGCGGCCACTTCCACAAACTCAAATTCACCCAAGAAGAGCTCGACACCGGCACAATCAACCTCTTCGACCATTTCACCGAACTCATGCCTAAAAACGGCTCCATCGTCGGGTTGGTCAGTCATCAAAACGGCATTTGGAACAACAAATCCAATTGCTTGAAGATGGCAGAAAATATGCATGAAAAAATCCCAGAAAATACCTTACTATTTAGTTTCTGCAATGTGACCGAGGGTTTTTTTAAGGACATCGCTCGCGTAAATCACGAAATCATGAATCGAGATACTCCAGTCATTTCAGCCACCAGCCAAATGTTTGGAGCTATCGTAGAAACCATTAACAAAATCAACCCCGAACTCATCTGGCTGCACGTTGCACACAGTGAAGGCGGCCTCATCGCAGAAAGAGCCATCGAAAACATGACGTACGAGCAGCAAAATCTTTTAAAACAGCATCTCTATCTTCTCACCCTGGGCTCAGCACGACCCGTTCCACATGATAATGCTTTCCGCGCTATCAATATTTATTCTAAAACCGACTATCTTGCTCGATGGATCAGTGGCGATCCCTCTCAAGATCCAAATTCCCATATCCAAACAATTCCATCTGCCTCAAAATGGTGGCAACCAAGCCATTATTTTGACCACGCGTTCCATGGAAAAACTTATCAGGGTGCTTTAAATGCCCAAATTACAGATATTCGACAACAATGGGGATTCTATGGCGGGCGTGATAAATAAGTTTTTTATTATTTTATTTTTATTTTTGACTTCTATGTCTTATGCCAAAGAGCGTAAACCTCCAGATTATGTGTTGTATGGACAAGAGCTAGTAAATACATTTGCACAAGAAGTCCGTCAAAAATATGGACTTGTATGTATCGGCAGCGGAGGGGGCTACGCACGTGATGTGGAAGAAATTGATGTCCTATTTCACGCATACCGCAAAGGAACACAAGAAGAAGCGCGCAGACTTGAAATCGAATTAACGGAGCTTTTAATTGAACGCGTGAACCAATGCGAGAAAATTCGACCCTTCCTACGAGATTTTCCATTTGCGCGAAAAAGAGCACACGTATCCATCCTCTTTGTTAACAAACATAATGACTCTTACAACGATGGTAGTGTAGCCCATGTTTTCCAAGCCAAAGACAAAATCTTTTATCGGTGCACCAATTCCCAAGGAAAAGATATTGAGCCGTTTGCTGAAGAACCTTACGACGCCGCATTGAAGATTGTTAGAGATGGACATTAATCTTCCACAACCCAGCTTTATCTGAACCGGTTCGACTCAGCAAGTTTTTCAATTTGAGTTGATGGATGTTTCTAGCAACAGTTTTTCTGCTTTTCTCGAGAATTTTAACGAGCTGCTCATAGGATATTTCAGGCTCTTCCTTCAAAACTTTCAAAATTCGCACTTGTAAATCCGTTAGTTTTACAGTGTCACTTACAATCCACAATCCAGACTTATCTGAACCAGTCCGAGCGAGCAAACCAAGCGACTTAAGTTGCTGAATATTTCTAGCAACAGTTTCTCTACTTCTCTCGAGAATTTTAACAAGTTTCTTATAGGATATCGCAGATTGTTTCTTTAAAATTTTGTCTTGCAAATCCGTTAGTTTTACAGTGTCATTTACAGTGTTATTTATAGGGACATTTACAGTGTCAACTTGTGCTCTTGTGACAACGGAAGTGAAGAGGCAGCCGTCGCGATGCCGACCGCTTTTCCCCTATCAGAGACGCCAATCAAAATGCGTCCACCTTTCGCATTGGAAAAAGCAACCATTTCTGCCGCCAGCGCGTCGACATTATGGATGTTTTCTTTGAATTGGAGCTTACCATCCTCGCCCTGCGCAATCATTTTGCTGAGTTCATTTTGTTGCATAAAAAAATCTCTTGAGAAAAAATTCTCATTTGTAAGATAAATCTTTGTCAAATCCATTTTCGAATCCACAAGGAGGTTCGTATGTCATTAACAATAAAAACAATGGCTTTTCCATCAACCCCAAGAGATCAAGCAGATTTCTTTTACGGGAGGGGCAAATATGCACCGGACAAACTCTATTCAACCCCCCCAGGGCGGTGGCTCACAGTAGGCGAGCTTCGCAGAGGCCAGCATGCGTGCATGCCTGAGAGAGTGTGCGGAATAGACGTCACAGATGCTATGGGCCTAGCACCTACCGTTGGAGGGGTCGCAATGGTTGCTGATGGACTTATTAATACATTTTCCAATCCTATTAGTGCAGTTTTCAAAATGGCATTAGGATTAGCGACAGCTGTAGGTGGGTCTGATCTAAAGGGAGCTGTTCAAACGGCAAAAGAAGCTGCTGAAGCATCAGAAAGAGCAGCCCAGGAACTGCGCATGACAGCAGGCCAGCTTGAAACAACTAATAAAGATTTAAAAGCAGAGACAGCAGCACTGAAAGGGCAGAATAAAGAGATGCAGGATTTAATTAGTGGGGATGATTCTCTTAAAACACGT
>CAZLDZ010000010.1:0-1247 GCA_964558435.1 uncultured bacterium | reverse complement strand
ACAAAACAGCAGTATTACAAGAGAGAAAACAAAGTAGAATGTCATGAAGAGAGAAATCAAGGAGATACAACTATCATAAGACATGCTTGAAACAAATAATAAAGATCAACAAGGCGCGACAGTATGAGTGACAAGACAGAATAAAGAGATGCAGGATTTAATTAGTGGGGATGATTCTCTTAAAACACGTAGAGATGAGATCGCAAAACTCAATCAAGAACATCATAGGCTTCTTAAGGACCAAGCTGTACTGCAAGCCAAACTGGAAATAACGGAAAAAAACTTAGCTGCGAGAAACCAAGAACTTGACGACACTATTTCTGATCTCGCACAAGTCAAAAAAGGGCTTGTTCGCAGTGCAAAACGTGTTGATGTTGCCACAAGTCAACTTGTTGGGCACACCGCGATCTTGGCACCTGCAGGACTTCCTGGCCAATATGCTCTCGACATCGCTTGAACTTTATCCTCGGGCTGGCTAAAGTGGCAGCTTTTATTTAGGAGATGGGCATGGCACAAGTAGCCACGAATGAATTCAAGATGGGGATGAAGGTTGAGGTGGACGGCGAGCCGTACACGATCGTGGGCAATGAATTTGTCAAGCCGGGTAAGGGGCAGCCGTTTAACCGCACGAAGCTCAAACATCTCAAAACTGGAAGAGTGGTCGAACGCACGTTCAAATCTGGGGAAAAGATTGATCTTGCCGATGTGCAGGAATCCAAAATGCGCATGGTTTACAAAGAGAGCGATGCGGTTGTGTTCATGGACGATCAAACCTTTGATCAGCTCAGCATTCCCTTGACCGTCATTGGTGATAAAGAACAGTGGCTGATGGAAGAGATCGTCTACGATGTGGTTTTCTACCGTGGAGAGCCGATCGATTTCATTCCCCCGACTTTCATGGAGATGAAAATCGTGGAAACCGCACCCGGCCTTCGCGGCGACACCTCGGGCCGCGTCCTAAAACCTGCCATCACAGAAACCGGCGCCAAAATCCAAGTGCCGATTTTCGTGAACGAAGGCGAAAAAATCAAAGTGGATACCCGCACCGGTGAATACGTCTCTCGCGTCTAAAATCAACGTTCTACGCGATCGCGCCGAGATGTTTGCGCGCGTGCGTGCTTTTTTTGAAAAGCGCACTGTTCTCGAAGTCGACTGCCCTGCCCTTTCTCGTGGAGCGTGCGTCGACACCCACATCGATGTCATGGAGGTTCAAGTTGGAGCAAATTGTACAGGATTTCTCCACACCT
>CAZLDZ010000009.1:12943-16635 GCA_964558435.1 uncultured bacterium | reverse complement strand
GCATGCAGAGCATTAATTTAAGCACACGGATTTAACAGGTACTGTTGCTCTTGTCGTGGGCTCAGAGCAGCTTGGATTGTCTCGAACGTGGTTAAACGCCTGTGATAAAAAAGTGCGCATTCCTATGTTGGGAATTGCCGATTCATTAAATGTCGCAACCGCAGCAACCCTTTTACTTTATGAAGTGCACAGACAAAGAAAAAACACCCTTAGTTGTCTTTTCAGATAACCATGTTCTCGTGGCGTTTAAGCCTGCAGGGCTTGCTACGCAACCCAGTCCCGAGCATCCCCAAAGCTTAGAGGAGTGGGCAAAAACATGGGTGCGCCAGGAGACAAAAAAGACAGGAAATATTTTCCTTACACCCATACACCGTCTCGATGTGCCGGTCGCAGGTCTTGTTCTCTTTGCGCGCTCCTCAAAAGCTCTTGCGCGGCTCAACGCAATGATGCGCGAAAAACAGATTAAAAAACGGTACCACGCGCGCATCGAAGGCGCACCTCAGGAACGTGAAGGGGTATTGGAGCATTTTCTTGTGCATGAAAACTTTTATGCACGCGTGGCGCCTCAGGGTGCAAAAGACGCCAAACAGGCGCGTTTGCGTTACACTGTGCTTGCTCCAGGATTTATCGAGGTAGAGCTAGAGACAGGAAGGTACCACCAAATCCGCGCTCAGCTAGCAGCCATCGGCTGCCCCATTGTCGGCGACCAGAAATATGGGAGCACAAAAGGGTTTTTAGGGGATGCCATTGCGCTTGAAAATATCCATCTAGAATTTGTGCACCCCGTAACTCAACAAAACCTAAAGTTTTCACTCCCTTACCCGCTGAGGAAACTTCCATGATCAAAGAAGGATGTTTTCGAACCAAGCTCAGTTTGCTGTGGATGAATCTCTCGAACGAGCCTCTCATCGCAGTCTACGGCTTGATGCCGTTCATTTTGAGAAAAGAACTCGGCGCCTCAATTTTTGAAATCTCCCTCTTTTCCATTTTAAGCCCGGTTTTGGCTGTTTTTTCTTTCTACTGGGGCTCTTGGCTCACTCATCGCAAAAACAGACTTCTTCCCAACCTAATCGGCGCGTGGATCCTTGCGCGCCTCCCTTTTCTTTTTCTTCCCTACATTAACTCGATCTGGACCACGCTTGTGTGTTGCGCCGTGTATCAGCTTTTTAGCCGCGCATCCACACCAGCCCTCATGGAAATCCTCAAGCGCAACGTCCCACAAAAGACGCGCGAGCATGTGTTTTCTGTGTACTACGCACTGAGCGCTTTAGAAGGCATCGTCATCGGTCTTGCCCTGACCCAAGTGCTCACATTTTGCGACAACAACTGGCGCCTTCTTTTCTTGATCTCTGCCTTGACAAGCCTGACGAGCGTCTTTTTTCAACTCAAACTCCAGGTTTCCGAGCACGAAAAGGAAACCGCACTTTCCTTCAAACAACAGCTCATCGAACCCTTAAAACATAGCGTCCATTTACTAAAAAGTCGCCCCGATTTTGCCATCTTTCAGTGGGGATTTATGATCGGGGGCTTTGCCCTCATGCTGACTGCCCCCGTGCGTCCTATCTACACCGCCGATCTTCTCTCCGTCTCCCTTGCCGATGTCACCACCGCGCGCTGCGTCTTTGTCGGCCTCGGCATGGCCGGCTCCTCCCTCATCTGGAAAAAAGCACTCGAAATTTACGGCATCCACCGCCTGACCGGCTGGATTTTAACAGGATTTGCTATCTACCCCTTATTTTTACTTCTTGCTTCCCAGCACATCTCCTGGTTTTACCTTGCCCACCTCGCCTACGGCATCGCCCAAGGAGGGAGCCACCTCGTCTGGCACCTCTCCGGCCCCATCTTTGCCGGCAGCACAAACAGCACCCCCTTCACCATCATCAACGTTCTCATGATCGGCCTGCGCGGCTCCATCGGCCCTCTGCTCGGCGGACTGCTGTGCGATGCCTTCGGCCCCGTGCCCGTGCTCGTCCTAGGCATTGCCATCGCCCTGTCCGGCGCGTGGTTAATGACTAGTTGGAGAAAAAGCAGATCAGAGCTTACAATAGACGACCCATAGGAGAAAAATATGGCCGTACAAGCAGTACACACTCGCCCAAACAGGTGGTTAACCCCCCAGACAAGAGCGCTTCAAAGAGAATATATAGGACTTAGCAATACGCCTTACATAATACCGTTAAAGACGTTTATAGACAGGGTTAGCGAGGAACTAAGAAAGATAAACAAAAGCGACAATGTTGCCAGAAATGTAAACACGGTTGTGTTGTACAGTATTGCGGGTTTGGCCGGCTGGGATGCGCTGAACGGCTTTGATGTATATGCCCAAAGAGTTTTAGTTCTGACAGTCATGGTGGTTGCTCTTTTAACAAAGGGTTATTGCGGTACAAGGATTTTTCAAGAAAATCACCAATGCCTAATGGGCCTACTAAACGTATCGACACGTCATTATGCGCGCTTGCATGATGCAGCTCAAGTTGCTCCTCCAGCAATAGATCCAGAAGACGAGGGGAATGATATTCTGAACAATGACTGGGTAGATTAAAGAGAGAGCTTCTAAAAAGGAAAAAGTATGGCCGTACAAGCAGTACACACTCGCCCAAACAGGTGGTTAACCCCCCAGACAAGAGCGCTTCAAGAAGAATTTGTACAACTTAGTAATACGCCTGACGTAACAAGAGCGGCGCAAGCAGGATTTAGCGGACTCAGAGGTAAACCTTACGTACAGCCGCTACGGGCATTTGTGACAAGGACTAACGAGGAACTGATAAAGATTCAGGAGCGCGACAATTTTGGCAAAACGGTTACGTTTTACTCTTATACTATTCTGACCGTTGTGAGCGTGCTGAGTTGTTTTGTTGAGGGTGACTCGATCATAAGAGCCGTAATTGTATCAAGCGCGGTGTTTATGGTTGTTCTTGCAACAAAGGGTGATTACGATAAAAAGATTTTTGAAGAAAATGGCTGCTGCCTATCGGACCTGCTACGTAGGTCTGAAGATCTTATTTATCTCTTGGAAACATCCGCAGTAGACGAGAAGCAAGAGTCTGAGAACCATCTCTATTAGATTAAAGTCAGTGCTTGCCGAAAAAGTGACAAAGGATTTGTAATGGTTCCTCTGAAACGAGGGATATATGACATCGGCAACAATGGCACCGGCTCTTCAAGTTCCAAGTCTCGCTAAGATTCTTTGTAGCTTTAATGATAATAATAAGTGGTTAGATCCAACAGTCATTATTCTGAATCATGACTATCAAGCAATTCCAAAAGAAATTGGTAAGCTTCTTAGTATCTTTGCTCCAACAAAAAAAGAGACAGATTTAGATCTGGCTAAGTTGACTGATGGATTAAAAAAAGAAAGCGATGGCATGTATGAATTACAAGGAAAAATCGTTGCTATGCGAGCGAGATTCATCGAGCCTCTTTGCTGTAATCGCGAACGCCACTCCATTCAGGAGACCGTGCTCACGTGGGTAAATATTGCTTCCTACATCTTTTTTGCCACGACTGGCGGGGTAGCACTTTTTAGTGATGACCTTAAAGGAGGAGATACGACAATAAAAGCTGTTGCCTGTGTGGCCTTTGTGATTTTTGGGATTATTCAAGTGACTCAAGCTTATCTTACAAGAGACATAAGCTTTTATACGGCAAACGTAAACAAATTAGAGTTTCTCAATGCACGGGTATTGCAATGC
>CAZLDZ010000009.1:0-12843 GCA_964558435.1 uncultured bacterium | reverse complement strand
CCCAAAAGAGAGCGCAGAGGTGCTTCATTAGGGGGTGGCGCTGGCCTCGGATTAGAACCAGGAACAGTAGCTGTATTTATTCCGGCGGAACCAGAAAGTGAGTTTGTCCCAGAAGGCGATACCAAAGAGCCTGTTTCTACCGAGGTTGTTGTTGTACATCCAGAGCCTGCTGCATCGAGTGCAGCCGCTGCTGCAGAAGCTGAGCTTGATGCCAGCATGCGCGAGGCAATTTTGGACGCTGCGTTGGTTGCACTTCCATCAGTTCCTGCTTCCATTGCTGAAGTCGCGATCAGCGTTGCTGCTGCAGCCCCCGAGCCCGCACCCGCCCCAGTTGTCGCGGTAGTTGATACACCTGCACCCGCGGCAGTTGCTCCTGCAGCAGCAGAAACTCCAAAACAACCCGAGCAGCCGAAAGCGGGCAGAAGGATACTGCGTCGTAAAGAGCAAGATTGATACTTATGAAAGATGAAATTCTTCAATCCGTAGAGGATAGTATTCGTGCGATGCAGTTTTTGAAGCTGCCGCTGAGCCTGCAGTTTATGGAAGAGGCTGCGCGGATGATTTCTTCCTGTTTTGCGCAAGGGGGCAAGCTCTTAATTGCGGGCAATGGGGGGAGTTTATGTGATGCGATGCATTTTGCAGAAGAGCTCACAGGAGTTTTTCGCCACAAAAGGCCGCCACTTCCGGCCATTGCGCTCGCAGATCCCGGTCACCTGACATGCACGGCCAATGATCTTGGGTTTACTGAGGTGTTTTCTCGTAGCGTTGAGGCCTTGGGAAAAAAGGAAGACATTTTGGTGGTGCTGACGACAAGCGGTAACTCTCCTAATCTTCTTGCGGCGGTGCACGCGGCCAAGATGCGTAGCATGCGCGTCATCTCTTTTTTGGGAAAAACAGGCGGCAAGCTCAAGGGGCAAAGCGATCTTGAGTGGCATGTGGAAGGCTTTGTTTACAGCGACCGCATTCAGGAAGCGCACAAAGGGGCGATCCACATCATCATCCAAATGGTCGAACAAGAAATATTCTCGCATGTCTCTTGAAACTTACGTGCTCGATCTTATCCATGGACGCAAAAAAAATCCCTGGCTCAAAGGGGTCTTTTATATGCTTGCGCGCCTTTTTCAGGGCGCTTCTTGGGTGCGCAACAAGGCCTACGATGCGGCGTGGCTACCGGTGACAAAACCGCACATCCCTGTCATCAGTGTGGGGAACATCACGGTCGGCGGCACCGGCAAAACTCCGTTCATCCATCTTCTTGCACAGGCTTTACAAAAAGAGGCGCGCATCGCCATTTTATCGCGGGGTTTTCGCACACAAGATGAGCCCCGCTTGCTAGCACAAAAACTTCCGCATGTTGAAGTCATGGTAGGCAAAAAACGGGCGTACACGGCAAAAAAGGCAGAAAAGCGTGGAGTAGATCTCATTCTTCTGGATGATGGGATGCAGCACCGCGCCCTTGCACGCGACATGGAAATTGTGCTGTTGGATGGGATGGACCCTCTGGGAAAAAATGCGTTTCTTCCTGCGGGCTTGCTGCGCGATTCACCCAAGCGCCTAAAAACAGCCGATCTTCTCGTTTTTAACCCTGTAGAAACAGAGGAAGAATTTATACGCTGCATCCAAGCAGTAAAACCGTACACTGCGACACACGCAGCCGCCATCCGCTACCGTTTTACAAGCGATCTCAAAGGAAAAAAGGTGGGGGCTTTTTGTGCGCTGGCAAAACCTGAGCGTTTTTTTGCTATGCTCGAGCGCGCAGGAGGCCATGTTGTCAAGACACTTACAAAAGAAGACCACAAAGCGTTTTCAGAGCAGGAACTTGCCCTTTTTGCAGAAGAGTGCCGCGCCCTGGGCGCAGAATGCCTCGTCTGCACGGAAAAAGATTATATAAAAATTTTAAATCCTAGCTTTTCCTTGAAGATAATAGCTCTTGAGATTGAAATAGAGTGGACATTTGGCAAGGAGCATTGGGATACTTGCCTTAAAAAAATTATAACTATGGCAGCACGTGACAGAAGAGTATAAAGTAACCCTTCCAAAGCTCGGCGAAAGCATTCTCAATGCTACGATTGTGCAGTGGTTTAAAAAAGTCGGAGAATCGGTCAAGCTGGATGAGCCCCTTCTGGAAGTATCTACAGACAAAGTCAATAGTGAAATCCCCTCGCCTGTTGCGGGGACTCTCACGCACATCCATGCAAAACCTGATCAAGAGTTAACAGTAGGCGATCTTCTTGCGGTCATTTCTACAGCAGCCTCAGGAAAAAAAGAGGAAATTGCTCAAGTCTATAAACCGCAAGCTGAGGTGGTATCCACAGAAATGAAAGGCTACTATTCGCCTGCGCTTTTAAGTTTTGCGCAGGAAAAAGGGATCAGCCTCGACATGCTTGCAAAAATCCCTGCCACAGGAGCAGGGGGAAGGCTCACCCGCAAAGACCTTGAAGCCTATTTAGAAAAAAAACCCACCTGTCCAGGCAAGAATGTCGAGCACGTAAAAATGTCGGGCATGCGTAAGGCCATTGCCGACAATATGGTGCGCTCTTTTTATGAAGCACCGCACGCCACACTCATCACCCAGGTGGATATCACCAAAATCCAAGAGAGAATAAACCGCGAAAAGGAGAGCTTTCAAAAGCAACATGGGGCAAAACTCACGCTCACCGCTTTTGTCGCTTATGCCATCAGCCAAGCTCTTAAAGAGTTTCCCCTCATTAACTCCTCGCTCGAAGGGGATACTATTGTTGTGAAACATTTTGTCAATTTGGGCGTCGCCGTGAGCGTCGATCAAGGCCTGATGGTCCCTGTCATCAAAAATTGCCAAAACTTGACTCTTGCAGAAATTGCCCGAGCCATTGGGGATCTTTCTGGCAAAGTCCGTGCAGGCACAATCGAGCCCGATGACGTGCGCGAAGGAACAATTACCCTCACCAATTTTGGGATGACAGGCATCCAAATCGGCATTCCCATCATCCGCTATCCCGAAGTCGCCATCATCGGCATCGGCTCTTCCTACAAACAAGTCGTACCGCAAGAAGATGATTCTTTGAGTGTACGCACTCTCATGCACGCCTCCCTCACCTTCGACCACCGTGTCTTAGATGGCATCTACGGCTGCAACTTCCTAAACGCGCTGAAGCGCCACCTTGAACAATAAAAAGGTTCGGAGTAGACTCCGAATAAAAGGCAAAAATCTCGGAGTATATTCCGAATGTTTGATGATATCCTCTTGGAACAAAATCTGCATTGGGCTGGATCTTCCTACGAAGATGGCATTGCACGCACCTGTTTCCCAACTCTTTTGAAATACCTGACACTTCCGCACGTCATCTCCATAGTTGGCATCAGACGCTCAGGCAAAAGCACGCTTGTCAAGCAGCTCATGAACGCGCTTCTTAAAAAAGTAAAGCCCGAAAATATTCTCTTTTTAAACCTCGAACATCCCTATTTTGCCCAATATGCGCAGGATGTGCGTTTTTTAGAGGAGATCTTGCAAGACTATTTGAAGCTCTATGACCCCAAAGGTAAAATTTATTGCTTTTTGGACGAGGTGCAGTTTTTTAAAGACTGGCCCATATTTGTTAAGGCTCATTACGAGAGAAAAAATATCAAATTCATCGTCACAGGCTCCAATTCCAAGCTCATTTCATCAGATCTTTTGACTCTTCTTTCAGGAAGAACTCTTCCCATGGAAGTTTTCCCTCTCTCTTTTAAAGAGATTATTCAAGACGGTGGGATAAAGTTGGATCGAACATCTCTTGTAAAACACAAACCTAAGTTGCGCAAGAGCCAAGAAGAGTATTTGATTTATGGCGGCTTTCCAGAGGTTTATCTACTAAAAGATAAGGAGCTTGCTTTCGATGTTCTCAATGCTTATGCAAAAACCATCCTCTATCAGGATGTGGCCCCACGTTTGCAGCTTAAAAAACCCAGCGATCTTGAAAAGCTCTTTTTCTATCTTATCTCTAATATTTCTTCTGCATTCAGCTATAACAAGCTTTCAGCCCTCTTCGAGCTCTCAGATAAGACGATCAAAGAATACATCACAGGTTTTGAAGAGGCCTTTTTGCTCTTCCAGGTTGAATGTTTTGCGTTTTCCGTGAAAAAGCAGATGCGCAGCTACAAAAAAATTTATGCGCGCGATGTTGGTCTCGTGAATGCCATCGCCTTCAAGTTTTCAGAGAACTTAGGACGGCTTCTTGAAAACACTGTTTTCTTGGAACTCAAAAGGCGCGGTAAAAAAGTGTATTACTACAAAACAGAACAAGGACAAGAAGTCGATTTTGTAGCGCAGGAAGGAAAAGATCTTGCTCTGATCCAAGCAGCAGTTAGTCTACGCTCTTTTGACACCCGAGAACGCGAAATTCACGCTCTCATCCGCGGCGCACAAGAACTCAAATTAAAACAAGGACTCATTGTGACCTTGGATGAAGAAGAAAAATTCCAAGAGCAAGGTATTATGATTTCTGTGGTGCCGCTGTATAAGTTTCTAATGAACCTATCCAACTAAAGGCTCTCTATGAAATTTTGGAAGATTTTGAGGTGGATTTTCAAAATTTTTCCGAAGATAGTATTGGAGAAACTACAGCTGAGGAAAAATTTTGAAAAGACACCCAAAATGGCCAAAAGATCCAGAGAGAATTTAGTTGGATAGGTTCATATAGTGATTTAAAACAAGATTGAGAAAATATGCAAGAAGGCTGCGTAGATTTTTTGCTCTGGAGCGAGCGGCCATTGTTCGAGAACAAGACGCGAGCGAAGACAAAAAAGATGCTGCAGAGCCGACGCAGCAGATTTTCTCAATGTTGTTTTAAATCACTATAAGTTAAACATAGGACGCACAGCTTTGTGCGTTTTTACCAGAAGCTTTTGGTGCGCTTCTAAGAGCCTGAATTTGTCTGTGAATTGTTCGGGGTTGAGGGTACGCACACGTTTCAAGAACTGTTTTCCCCAATTGCGAATGCACTGTTTTCCAAAAAAACTTCTGGAAAGTGCCTTTTTGTAGTTTGCTCTGATGAGATTGGTATAACCGTTGACAAGAGTTTGGTGCATGCCGAGTTGAGAAAGCGGAGAAGCGCAGGCCGGATGATCAAACGTTGTGAGAGCCCGCTTAAGAGCAGAGGCAATTTTTTTTGCACAGACAAATTTATAGGTTTTTCTCATGAAATAGAGGCGATTTCCATAGGCAAAAGTGACTTGGTCGTGCGCATGCCCTAAAATCGCCGGCATACTGCCCCATTTCGATAGAATGAAGTTTTCGTTGAAGACAATTCCCCAATGTCTAGTGACGGGGATGTTTTCTTCTTCAAGAACATAAACTGCAAGATCTCCAGAGATGGGACTGTCCACAAACTGGTAACCCAGATCCAACAACACATCCATTTGTGTCTCTGTCGCGGAAGTTGTGGGTTTAGGCCAGACCCAGGGCACATTGTTCCCAAAAATCTGAGAAAAAAGCGCTTCTTCATGCATGTGAAAAAAAGCAAAGGAGAGGCAATCAGGAGTCCCTTTGTACTGAGTCATATCAAAACCTGCGCCTGCAAAATCTTCTTCTTTCAGAACAAAAGCGCCCAACTTGGAGATTTTCACGCAGGTCAAAAGCGCTTCTTGAAGAATGACAATGTCATCGGCTCCTTTTTCCAGCCTCTTTAAATGTCCGCGGATTTTTTCGAAGCACGCATCCGCAATCTTTTGACACCCTTCGTCAGCAAAGGGGATGCTATCATCGTTTTTCACAACGCGATCGATCAAAATGCTGCAGACGTAGGCAATATTACTGAGCTCCATCCGCGCGTATGTTTCTGCAAGGATAATTGGTGTAATTCCAGACATAAAAAATCCTATGTAATGAAATTATTATAATTAATTAAGAATTAAAAATATACTGTTATTATTAGAACTTCTTATTGGCGATATAAGAGACAGTCGGGTCTGTATCAGAAGTGCCAAGGCGGAATATAAACCCCTCATCTACAAGGGTTTTTAGGCGTAGACGCGCTGTTCGTGTAGAGACTTTCCACACCCTTGCTGCATCTTTGGTTTTAAGAGCCCCTTCTTCTTTGAGGCGCTTCATGAGGAGTTTTCCCCAAGGTTCCAATTCTACTTCTTCGACTTGTGTAGAATAAAGGGTTAGACGGAAGTGGTTATTGAGCTCTTCAATGACAGGGGTTTTTAAGCCTTGGCGCTTGCACGTCGCCAAGATGCGTTGAAGGCCAGAGCCCCATTGTTCGATGAGCTTGAGCTCACGGAAGACGCGACCAATGACCCGATTTCTGAGTCTTGACGCTCCTGATAGGGCTTTTTCAATCGTCTGTCCGAAAGGAAGTCCGCCAGGATTAGAAAATTCGATACGGTCGTCGAAAATCGCAATCTGGATATGACTTCCTTTCATGGCATAATCTGCGTGAAGGATGCTGTTGATCACAGCTTCGCGGATTGCATAGGGAGGGTATTCAAGAATATCCTCGCGCTGCATCCGACCAATTTTGGCTTCAGTCCGAATATTGCGTTCAATGAAAGCAATGATACTGTCGATGGCATGCGGAAGAGGCGCTTGAATGTCAGTCTGGTCGAGGATTTTTTCTTTGGTAGAGCCGGAAAATCTGCCGCAGCGAATGAGAGAATCTGGAAAAAGTTCTAGACGGTTGGTGTCAAACAGCAGAACGCCCCCGTTGGAAACACAGAGTTTTCCACTTCTGCGTGTGAAAATGCCCAAGGTTTCATAAGTTTGTTCTGTAGGGCGCTTTTTGACCCAAGAAAAGACATCTTTAATGACTTTATCGTCGATTTTTCCACGAGGATGAGGAAGTTCATCGTAAGAAACATTGCTAGCAAGAAGGCGAAGAGCTGCTGCCATTTCCGCATCCGCCGTACGGTTTGTGGAGCCGAAACGCACATACAAACCCTTGTCTGAACCTTCGGATTTGAAATAATAAGGACCGATGCTGTGAGGCACACGCACCACGAGAAGTTCCTTATTTTGGAATGAGCAGATTTCAATATCAGGCATGAGAAGAGGGCTGACAGAGTCCGCAACGGCATTTGCAAGGCGCTCTTCTTCCAACAAAGAGTCCGCAAGTCCCACAACCTCACGCGATCCATCACGTATGCCGATCACAAGAGTGCCGCCTGCGGTATTGGCAAACGCAATAATCGTTTTGATAATTCCTGTTAAGGAACGCGTGGTTTCTTTAAACTCTAGGGTCTTACCCTCGTGCTCGAGAAGAAGGTTTTCAATCATGTCTTCACTCTAGCATAGATGCTTTTTTTGCGCAAAAGTTACTCTGAAATTTACTCTGAAGCTACTCTGAACCTATTTGGTTCATAGTAAATATAACATATTTAGCTTAAATAAGTTATGCTATGATCTTTCGCATGCATCTAAAAAATCTACTCTGAAATTTACTCTGAAGTAAAACTAAAATTTTTAGTGCCTTTTGCCTTTATCGGGAATGTGGTATACTCATCGCCCATTTACAAAAGGAAACACAATGTGCTTAGAAGGTGTAAAAAAATATCTTGCAACTCGAGAGTTTGCGGCGGCTTCTTGGGAAATTGGCACTATGGGCCCCGTGAAGACGTACATGCCGAATTTTGACGATCTGCATTACCGGTTCAATTGGTTGGAGGATCTCGGCAATTATCTCTTGGATGCTCCTTATTGGGTTCTAACAAGGGGATGCAGAGCGGCAGAAAACAATGAATGTTTCTATATCGCTCTCGTAATTATTGGCATTGCAGCTACAGCTGTAGGTCTTGTGGGCCTGGCTTTTAAAACTGCTGGTGAGCTTTTTAATACTCACAGTGGACGTCGCTATCAGGCACTTGTCTTACACAAAGAAATTGATCACATGGTTGATCAGATTATGTCGGATACCATGGGAACCGGAAGAGGCCTTCTTTCTGGAGTGTTGGATGCGCATAAAATTACAGGCATGTTTAGAGACCACATTTTAAAAGGAATCCATGAAGCGACGGATCAGGAAGTGAGTTCTTTGGAACTTTATGGGGGGTTACTAGGAAATCTGCAAAGTATTCAAACAGCAATGCGTCCTCCTGAAGAAACGGGCTGCTTGAAAATCTGTCAAGATCTCGGTCGTCAATGGAAAGAAGCCTTCACAGCATACACAGAAAAAGTTCAGGCTGGAGTCGATGCTTCAGAGGCTGAACACATGATTCAAGGTCTTGTTCAAGCTCATGAACCTACTCTTGTACAAGTCAAAGAGTTCTTTGCTGACTGCAAGACGCGGCGCGAAAATGCCAAACGTCTTGTAGAATATCGAGCCGCAGTTGAACCAAAAATTGTAGAATATAACGCTCTCATTGCTCAAATGAACTAAAGGAGAATTTATGGGTCTTGAAGGGATTAAAAATTACGTGAAGACGGCTGATTGGGATAAAACACTGCAATGGGCAGATGTTCATTCCAAAGATGCATTCACTTGCCAACATGGTAAATTATTCTATCATTTTAACCCTCTAGAGAGCGTTGGAAATGTTTTTTTATTGACGACCGAATTTTTGTTTGAGAGTGGTGATGGACTTGTTGAAATGCACCAGCTTTTCTATGTCGCCTTTGTCATCATGGGAATAGTTGGCGCAGCTATAGGTATTGTGGGCGCTCTGTTTAAAACGGGAGGTGAGCTCTTTAATCCGATGCGTGCGGCGCGTTATCAGATGGTGGATTCTCACATGAATATTGTGCGGTTAAGGGATGTTTGGGTTAGGGCTAAGCAAGATAAGGATAAAGACGGCATTGTGAATTTATTCGATTTTAAATCGCTTTGTATAGAGTACATGAAAAGCAAAATTCCTAACGCGACCCATGCAGAGAGTTCAGCGGCATTTATGATGAGGCCTCCTGCTCAATACACAGAGAGTTTCAAAGCTTGTCAGGAGTTCGTTTCTTCATGCTTCAAAGAAATTAACGCTATTAATCTGATTCCTTGGGGAGAAGATGCTTCTCAGCAAGAAGGAGCATTTTGTGCGCTGTTTCAGGCTGATGAGCAGATATTCAAACAGGTACAAGAGCGCGTCGCCTTGATCCATGCAGCACGCGCTAATGTTGCTCAGGAACCGAAATTATTAAAAAATCTAAATCTTGCGATTAGAGAACACAACAGGAAGTGTGCTGAGCTTGCTCCGCAGGAACAACCTGTAGAAGTAAAAAGCACATAAGGGGGCCAGCGATGGGTCTAGAAGGAATAAAAAATTATCTGCTGAGCGCAAGATTTGACGGGAGCATGACGTGGGAAACAGGGCAAATGGGCCCTCTCAAGACCTGGATGGCAAAATATGCGGATCCGCGCTACGAGTTTAATGGTTTGGAAAGAGCGGGAAATTATCTCTTGGATGTGCCCACGTGGGTTCTTGTAACGTATAAGCTCACTAAAGAATCTTATTTTTATGTCATGCTAGCCGTTGTAGCAGTTGCGGCTGTGCCCATCGGCCTTGTGGGCTTCATGTTCAAAACGGTGGGCGAGCAGTTCAATCCTTTAAACACAAAGCGCAATGCAATTGCCAACCAGGCATGGAAAGCAAACCTTGAAATGATACGACTTTTACAAGGGCAGTCTTTTGAAGGCTTGGCTGTAACTCCATTGGAATTGACGCGCGATTTTGCGCGTTTTTTAAAGAATAACCATCAAGCTACGCCACAAGAAATTGCCTCGCTTACCCTGTTTGATAGGTATTCATGCCGGGGATCGGGTCGCTCGATGTTCGATCTTCCTGAAGAAACACGCAGTCTTCAAACATGTAGGCGGCAGGCGGAGCAGTGGAAGTGCTTGTGGCAAACCTACACGGAAGCGTGCGTAGCAGGTAGAGATACTTCACAAGCAGAAGCCGAAATCCAAGCTCTTGTGCGAGAGGATGAGCCTTTTGTAACAAGCTTGCAGGCTTTCTTTGATGACATGAGCACAGATCCCCGGAAAAAGGCGCCATTGCTTGTGCAGGGTCATGTTCAACTTGCACCAAAAGCTGAGACCTATAACGCTCTCATCTCAACCATGCGCGGATGAGTACCCTGGTTCCTGGTCAAAAAGGTACAGATTCTCGATCTTAATGATGTCATGTCCGAGGAAGTGGAGCTTTTTGAGAAGTTCCACGATTTCTTCAAACTGCACGGGTTTTTCACTTTTTTTCTGAAAGCGCAGGCGGTATTGCTCGACGCAGAACGTTTCTTGTTGGCCTTCGGGCCAGATGCGGACTCCGCGATTGGAGATCATTTTTAGTGTGAGGGGTGCAAAATCTACGGGCACGAGGCGCTTTTGTACAGCTTCTGCTGGATCTTTGGTGTACACAAAGACATCGACACCGACGAGTGTGCGCTCAGTTTTTTGGGGTTTGTCGACGTGTAGTGTTGCGACTTTTATGCGTTCTTTCTTCACCACTTTTTTCAGTTTTTCTGGCATTTTTCCTAAGTTGCGTGCGACGGCGCGCGCAAACTCTTTTGTGCCGACTTTGGTTTTGCTTGTTTTTTCATTGTAAATGTCGTAGGTGTGGATGCCTTCTTCGATGGTTTTCATCCAGGCATTGTGGATGCGTTCGGCGGTCTGATTTTCACCGAGATGTTCGAGCATGAGAACAGAGGCAAGAAGAAGTCCGGACGGGTTGGCAACGTTTTGCCCGGCGCGCCGAGGGGCGGAGCCGTGGATGGCTTCAAACATAGCGCCAAAATCTCCGATGTTGGCGCTGCCGGCAAGGCCGACGGAACCAGAAATTTGTGCGGCAACGTCTGAGAGGATGTCGCCGTAGAGGTTGGGAAGGACGATGACGTCGAAAGCTTCGGGTGTATCAGCCAATTTTGCGGCGCCGATGTCGACGATCCAGTGCTCTTTTTCAATATCGGGGTATTCTTGGGCGATCTCTTCAAAGATTTTGTGAAAGAGGCCATCCGAAAATTTCATGATGTTGTCTTTCGTAAAACAGGTCACTTTTTTACGACCGTGACTGCGGGCATATTCAAAGGCATAGCGGACGATTTTTTCTGTGCCGGGGCGCGAGATGAGCTTGATGGAGGTGCAGACGTTGGGGGTTTGGCGGTACTCGATTCCCGCGTAGAGGTCCTCTTCGTTTTCGCGGATGATGACGAGGTCCATGTTGGGGTGTTTGGTTTTCACAAAAGGGGAGTAGGAAACGCAGGGGCGGACGTTGGCAAAGAGGCCGAGGGTGGTCCTCACGGTCACATTTAAACTTTTAAATCCCCCTCCCTGCGGTGTGGTGATGGGAGCTTTTAAAAAAGCTTTTGTGCGGCGGATGGTATCCCAGGTGGAAGGTTCGATGCCGGTCTGGCAGCCACGCAGGTAGACTTTTTCACCGATTTCCACCTCGTGAAGCTCGAGGTTGGCGCCTGCCTCTTCAAGAACGTGCAGCGTGGCTTCCATGATCTCGGGGCCGATGCCGTCGCCGCGGGCAATGGTGATGGGGATTTTTGCTTCTGTCATGCCTCTTCTATTATGACATTTTTTTGAAGACTTCAAGCATATTTGCTGTTCTACTATAGTGAAATCTATGTTGAAAGAGCTCTGCCACCTGCAACAGCGTTACCTCAATGCTTACTTCCAAAACCTCAACTTGGAAGAAGCAGAGACTTTTTTGGCAGCTTGCCTTGCATGCAAGGGAATTCTATTTTTTACGGGGATTGGAAAAAGCGGGTTCATCGCAGAAAAAATTGCCGCGACGCTGACATCGACGGGGACAAAAGCGCTTTTTCTTCCCCCTGCCAATTTTTTGCATGGGGACCTGGGCGTGGTGGGCCCTGAAGATATTTTCATCATGATGAGTAAAAGTGGGGAAACGGAAGAGCTGCTCGGCTTAATTCCTTTTGCGCGCAAACGGGGAGCAAAAGTTTTAGGTATTTTATCCAATACCCACAGCCGCATGGCGCGCGCCTGTGATCTGTCTGTGCACCTTCCTGTCGAAAAAGAGCTGTGCCCGTTTGATCTTGCGCCCACGACCTCTTCTGAAGTCCAGCTTCTTTTTGGGGATGTTCTAGCCATGGGTCTGATGAAAGCAAAAGGGTTTTCTTTAAAAGAATATTCGGAAAATCACCCTTCGGGGAGCATCGGCAAAAAAGCGACGCTTCGGGTCGAGGATCTGATGTTGCAGGATCAACATCTCCCTTGCTGTGGGCCCCAAGACCGTCTCATCGATAGGCTCCACGAGCTGACAAGTAAAAAATGTGGTTGTCTTCTTGTCACGAGTGAAAAACGGGAATTTTTAGGGATCTTTACCGACGGTGATTTAAGACGAGCCTTGCAAAATCAGGGGCCAGGTGTGTTAGAAAGAACGATGGAAAGCCTGATGACGGCGTCGGCGATCTGGGTGCCGCGCAATATTTTGGCGCATGAGGCTGTGAAAATCATGCAAAAAGATCCGAAGAAATGGGTGATGATGGCGCCTGTGATTGATGAAAAGAAAGTGGTGGGGCTGATCCGTATGCACGACATTGTACAAGCAGGAGTATCGTGAACTGGCTTTTTCTTACGATTTTGGTTTTTTCGCTTCTCTTGGCGTGTGTGCAGAAAAAAGTTTCCAAAGATCTTGTGCTTTTTTTAGGAGGGGGAGTTTTGCTCCTCTTGGGAGTGGTGCGCGGCAAGGCGGTCATACAGACGGTTTTTGAAGAGCCCCTTTTGATCAGTATCGCGTTATTTTTTCTTGCTGTGGGGATCGGCAAAAAAAAGATCAAAGTGTTCAAAGAAGAAATGTGGACATCTTTGGCTGCGGGTTTTTTATTTGTGACGGGCTTGAAAGAAACGGGCCTTGTGCAGCAGGTCGCACGTGAGCTTCCTCAAATTTCACCCTTTATTTTGGTTGGGCTTTTTTTAGTGGGCACCTATTTTTTGGCGC
>CAZLDZ010000008.1:0-17643 GCA_964558435.1 uncultured bacterium | reverse complement strand
GTAGAGCATCAGATTTGCATTCTGAGGGTCAGGAGTTCGAATCTCCTAGCCTCCAAAACACTTTCCGCGGTTATAGCTCAGCTGGTTAGAGCGCGACACTGATAATGTCGAGGTCCCAAGTTCAAATCTTGGTAACCGCACCATTACAAATTTTTTTAAACCACAGAAAAAGAGTTTTTCTCTGTGGTTCTTGTCTCTGTGGTAAAAAATCTTAACGCAGCTGCTTTTCCGGCTTAGGCAGGAGCACCTTGTGGCTGAGCTTGATCTGGCCGCGGTCGTTGATGTCGAGGACTTTCACTTCCAGCATGTCGCCTTCTTTGCAGACATCTTGGACGTTCTGCACGCGCTCGTGCGAAAGCTCGGAGATGTGGCAGAGGCCTTCTTTTCCTGGAAAAAGTTCGACGAAGCAGCCAAACGCGACGATCGAGACGATGCGTCCTTTGTAGATTTTCCCAACCTCAACATCTGCTGTGAGGTTGTGGATGATCTCTTTGGCGCGCTCCATCGCTTCTTTGGAAGTTGCTGAAATGCTGACAAGGCCGCTGTCGTTGATGTCGACTTGGGCGCCTGTTTCTTCGACGATGGCGCGGATCTGTTTTCCACCTGGACCGATGACGGTGCCGATTTTGCTCGGCTTAATTTGCATGGTGTCGATGCGCGGCGCATGGGTCGAGAGCTGCTCTTTGGATTTGGGGAGCACTTCGAGCATTTTTTGCAGGATGTGCAGCCTTCCTTGTCTGGCTTGAGAAAGAGCTGCTTTCATGATTTGGGTGTTGATGCCTTCAACTTTGATGTCGAGCTGGAAGGCGGTGATGCCGCGCATGTCGCCTGCGACTTTAAAGTCCATGTCACCTAAGGCATCTTCTTCTCCTAAAATGTCAGATAGGATGGCAAAACGCTCACCTTCGAGGATGAGTCCCATCGCGATCCCCGCGATCGGGTGCTGGATGGGCACGCCGGCATCCATAAGAGCAAGGCAGCCGCCACAGACAGACGCCATGGAAGAGGAGCCATTGGATTCTGTGATGTTGGATTCTAGGCGGATCACATAGGGGAAGCTCTCTTGTTTGGGAACGGTCATGGAGAGGGCGCGCTCGGCGAGTTTGCCGTGGCCTACTTCGCGTCTTCCTGGAGAGCCAATGCGTCCCACTTCTCCCACAGAAAAAGGTGGGAAGGAGTATTGTAAATAGAACCTACGCGCGCTGTCTTCATCGAGAGTTTCGTAGCGCTGTCCCATGGTTTCGCCGCCCAGAGTTGCAACGGCAAGAGACTGGGTCTCTCCACGCGTGAAAAGCGCACTTCCATGCGTGCGGGGAAGGAGTCCTACTTCGACATCAATTGCCCGAATTTCTTCACAATTTCTTCCATCACTTCGGCGATTTTCATCGAGGATCATCGCGCGCAGAATGTCAGAGCGCACTTTTTTGAAGGTGGCAAGGACATCAACTTTTTTATGCTTAGGTTCGGAGCCTTCAGGGAACAAATGGGTCAAAAGATCTTCGGTGACTTTGCTGAGTTTTTCTTCGCGTTGTTGTTTGTCTTTGACGCGGAAAACTTCTTTTAAGGCAGGCGCTGTGCGGGTATGCACAAGATCTGAAAGTTCTTTGGAAGGAAGGCGCAGCTCGCCTTTGTACTTGGGCTTGCCGACGACTTTTTGCCAATCATCCAAGCCTTGACAGATCACGCGGATGGCTTGGTGTCCTTCTTCAATGGCTTCTAGAATTTGCTCTTCCGTTAAAAATTCACAGTAGCCTTCAATCATCAAAATCGCATCTTCTGTTCCGGCTAAAATGAGGTCGAGTTTTGAGCGCTTTTGCTCTTCGACGCTGGGGTTGACCACGAAAGTGCCATCGATAAGCCCGACGCGCACAGCGGCAACGGGTTTGATTAAAGGGATATCGGAGATCACGAGGGCAGCCGATGCTCCACAGATAGCGAGGGGATCGGGCGCATGGATTCCATCGTAAGAAAGCACGTAAGAAAGAACCTGCACTTCGTTGAAGTACCCATCGACAAACATCGGACGGAGCGGACGGTCAATCAAACGGCTGATTAAAACTTCGCGCTCACTGGGTCTTCCTTCGCGCTTGATGAAGCCGCCGAGGGATTTTCCCGCTGAAGAAAATTTCTCTTGATAATCGACTCTTAAAGGGAAAAAATCGACATCAGGTGAGGGTCGAGGGGCTGCGCAAGCTGTCGAGAGGAGGATGGTTTCTCCTGAGCGCACCATGACGGCGCCGCCGGCTTGACGGGCAATTTTTCCAGTCTCAAATGTAAGATCTTTTCCTCCGACAGAGAGGGTCAGCGTGTGGCGTTTCATGAATACTCCTTAAAAAATGCGTTTAGGAGGATGAAGTGACCATCTTCATAGAAAAAAATTTCCTACACAGATGGACCTTTCATCCTCAAAAAAAAATTCCTCTTAGCATTTGCTAAGAGGAATTAAGCTACCAAGATGAAAAATAGAATACAAACTCTATTTACGTAGATTCAAGCGTACAATTAAATTTTGATAGCGCTTGGTATCCGTTGAGTTGAGGTAATCCAACAATTTTCTTCGTTGTCCTACGAGCTTTAGAAGGGATAGGCGTGAGTTATGGTCTTTTGGAGCCAGTTTTAAGTGCTCCGTCAGCTCAGCAATCCGCTCGGTCAAGATCGCGATCTGCACGTCGGCAGATCCCGTGTCTTTCTCGTGGAGTTGAAACTTCTTAGTAATTTCTTCTTTGGTTCCCTTATCTAAAGACATTATCGCATCTCCCATGTGAAGACATGTTAGTTATATCATGGTTGCCAATAACTCCGCAATCGTGAAAATAAATAGCATGATATACGAAGAAATTTTTATGCACGAAGCCCTCGTTGAAGCAAAAAAAGCTTTTAACGCAGGGGAGGTCCCTGTCGGCGCTGTCCTTGTTTATGAAGGAAAAATTGTGGCGCGCGCGCACAACCGTGTCGAACAAGAAAAAGATGCCACCTGCCATGCAGAAATGCTCTGCATCCGCGCATCCGCACGCCTGCTGGGCAATTGGAGGCTTACGGGCGCCACTCTTTACTGCACGCTTGAGCCGTGTTCCATGTGCGCCGGAGCTCTTCTTCTTGCACGTGTGGATACACTTGTCTACGGAGCCAAAGATCTGCGGCATGGCGCCGATGGAAGCTTTATCGATCTTCTCAAGAAAAAACACCCCACGCACGAGATTAAAGTGTACGGAGGAGTGTTAGAAGAGGAAGCGCGCACGCTAATGCAAACTTTTTTCCAACAAAGACGCAAAGAAAAAACGCATGTTGAGCTCTTTGACGAGCTAGCAGAGGCGCAACGCAAAAAATTGCGCACATTTGCCGAGCGCACCATTCCAAATATTACAGATGATGATCTTCTGCAGCCGAATGATTTTCCCACACTGGAAAATCACCCGAACTTTCGCTACGAAGAGGGGGTTTTAGAAGGATTGCTCACTGCGCGCATGGCGCTTCTTGCGCAAGAGCGTGAGGGGCAGGGAGGGAAAAATGACTCCGTATGAGTTCGATGATGTCTGCTTTTTCGCCTTGAGTTAAAGACCGTCCATGCTGCTTTTTACCTAGATTTTCTAACCAATTATAGCACGCCTTGAGTTTGTTCCAGCAGGCTTCTCTCATGGAAGCTGCATCTGTAATGATATGGTCCGTGCCTATTGGCATGCTAACAATCATACGGCTTCCGTTTAACTTTTCCATTGCTTCGAAGCTGTTAATGACCCAGCCCGACCAACGGGTAATGGCGCATGCAATGCGGGCAAATATTCCAGAGCCTGCCCCATGAAAAATCACTTTATCAAGAGACTCAAATGAGCGGGTGTTGACAACGCTAATTTTCTCATTAGGGTATTCTTCTTGAATCAAGGCCGCCGCGCGTGTTCCATAGCCGCCACCGAGAGAGTTGCCATGCAGGAGGATGTTGCTAGGGCTAAGACTATTTGGCAATAAATCAAGGGCAAAACGGTACATCGTGTATACATCGAGCTCTAAGCCCTCCGCTGTAGGTGTCCCGGTACTTTCACCAACCCCACGTGGATTGATCACAAGCATGGGCACGCCTAGAGTTTTGGCTCGCGCAAGCTGGGTGTCCGCGGTGTATTCATAAAAACCATCCGTTCCGTTGGTTTCTAGCAGCATTCGATCCCAAGCTCGATCAGGGGGAAGATAGAGAAGTCCATCCAGGACACACCCATCTGGCGTTGTTAAAGAAACGCGAGATGCGCCATCCGTTTGCAATCTTTTTTCTCTTTCAATCGCGCGGGAGGCCTGCATGCCGCGGAGATAGGGTAGAGTTAGACGGTGATAAGCCCACACCGCAAGGCCCAGAGGATAGATCGCCAAGCATAAGATTGTAAAAAGCACGCGTACAGGGATTGAGTATTTTTTAAAGCAGAAGAGGGCGATGTAATAAGGAAGGAAAATAAAGCTTAAAAGGTGGCCCGCTGCCCGAATGAGGTCTCGGTCGATGGAGGCGATGACAACGGCTTTTCCAATGGCCCAGCGGAAGGGGGTTTTGATGATTTGGTGGATTCTAGAGAAAATCGTAGATGCCGCATTGGGGCGGATGAAAATTTGACCCATGGGGCTTTGGCCCTGGGTTTCCCATGAATCTGGATATTTAGCAGAAGTGTATTCTTTAATATATGGCGGCATAATTGTTAATATTTTAGTATTAATTAATAATTAATAAAAATATAAACAAAATTTTATTTTACAAGTTATTTATAATAAACTGTTTACGCCATACGAAATTATTGATTAAATAGCGCTTATGGCATAAAATCATTGCCCTATGAGTACCTTAGCGCTTGCGGAATTGCCTTTTTCTAGGCGATTGGGATTGGCCTTTACGGGGATCGCAGGATTTTGCCAGGGCAAACCCGAAGAAGAAGTCTGGGATATGAGCCGCCCTATCCAAAGGCGCAGTGAGAAGACGGGGAAATGGATAGGACCTTACCAAGACGGAACATATCCTGATTATGCCTATTATCATCCAACAGGTGAACTTTTTATTTTTCACAACTGCTTTCAGGCTAGAATTCTTGCTGTGTTTCTTGCGGTAGTGACTCCCGTCTACACGCTGGGTGTTATGGCTGTGCGTGCGATTCTTGTCCCTGTTTGTCTGCTCTCAGGAGAAGACGTACAATCGCGCCTTCTGGGCATTATCACATCCCCCTTTTATGGGACGTGTCTTTTTGTGACCTTTGTCGCCGGCATCTTTTTTGGGATGCATGTAAAACCGATCACCTCTTTCATTCAACAAGCGTGGCTTCAGGCAAATTATCGCGATGAGATCCGTTATCATGAAGAAAGAGCACAAAAAAATGGAGACCCTGAGGCGCATTGTTTCCAATTTATAAGTTTGAGCACGGTGTTCTTTCTGGCGTATTGCTTTGTTGCACGTGGTAATTTTCTCGATGATAAGATCGAAGTGAATGGCAAGCAAGAAAGGCGTTTTCGCGATCCGCAAGAACCTCAGCAGGTATTCCTCTTTAATTCTGACATGCAGTAATGTGCGTTTCATGCACCACAGGCTATCTGAGCAGTTTCATGAGCTTGCCGAGTTTTGTAAAACGCACACATGTTCACTCAAAGACCTTGTGCACAAGGTAGGAGCCCGCGGTCGGGCTCTAGTTACACTCATTTTTTCGCTTCCATTTGTGCTGTTTATTGCACCTCCGGGCCTTTCAGTGGTTCTGGGGATTTTTATCTGTTTTAACGGGGTAAGGATTGCGACAAATGACGAGCTTTGGGTGCCTCGATTTCTTCAAAAGCACAAAGTTAAAGGTCAGAAGTTTGCAAAAAGTTTTCACGCAGCAGAAAAAGTGGCAAAACGCCTGGAAAAACTGATCAAGCCGCGCGGGCGCTTTTTAGCACGGCACCCCCAACTTCAGATTTTTCATGGGGTTATTTTGGCCATCTCGGGATTTTTTCTTGCGCTCCCTCTTCCCCCTGGCACCAATTTTTTGCCAGGCCTCACATGCACGCTTATTTCATTGGGGAGTTTAGAAGAAGATGGTCTTTTTATCGTCCTGGGCTACATCGCTTTTGCATTGAGCATCGCTTTTTTTGTTCTGCTCCCCTTTTATGGATTTGAATTTTTTTCAGAAGCAAGAGATGTGAGCGCACGCACTTCGAGTTGAGACTCTGCGATCAGCAGGCGCTTTCCTTCCACTTCGATCAAATAAAGCACCGATTTGTGGCTCAAAGAACGTTTTTCTAGGATCTGGATCGTTCTTCCCGGCGCACTCTTTCCCAAACCGCGCCCAGACAATCTGCGCAGCATCCACACCGTCAAAAAAATCAAAATGATCAGCCCAAACAGGGTGATCAGCATCTTGCCAAATGCCGGTTCATAGTTGGGGGGCGGGGGAACGGCATCCTGCACCTCAGCAAAGAGCGAAGAAGACAAAAATAAGAAAAACAAACGACGCATGTGCCACATGCTACGCAAACAGGGGAAAAAGCGCAACTTTTGACAAGGATTGTTGGGTTAAGTATCATATATCCTATGAACTTAATTGAAAAAGAAGTGGCAAGATCCGAGCTTGAAAAACTTGCAAAAGAACGTTTTGGCGACCTTGTAAAAGCAGTGGTCGATATAAAACGCAATGTGATGATAGTCGGTGGCGATTTACATGCAGACGAAGAATTAGAGCTTCTTGAAAATGGATCTGAACAAAAGGATTTATGGGGCATTAATTTATACCCTGCAAAGGCTGGTGAAGAGTTTATCGAATACGATTCAATAATAAATCTGAGACCTTCGCAGGGAAATCGATCGCGTAGCGTGGTTGATCCAGAAATACGGAAACAAATTCAAAGAATTGTTAGTGCATTAGTCAGGGATTCATGACTTATAGACATCCAACGCTTGCTTCAGGAAGATGGCTCGAACTTTCGCTCATTGAACAACTTGCCAATATTGGAAGTGAAGTGGGGCGTGCGATGCGCGCACGCAGTAACAAAGAGCGCTTCGATCTTGCGGTTGACCGCGCGCTTGAGCTTTTTGATTTTACAATTAACGATACTCGGTGGGGAAAGAGGCGGAAGGAAGTCTGCCGAGCGCGTGAACTATTTTGCGATGCTGTTTTTGGCGGCAGCGAATATGGCACGACGTTTGAGGATTTAGATCGTTACTTCTATTGCTTTGCCTATGCGGCAAGGATAAAGCGCTAACTGAATGTAGGGCTATCTGTAGCCAATCCCATCGCATGCAGACCGTTGTCCACATACAGGGTTGCGCCTGTGATGGCAGCGGCAGCAGGGGAGAGGAGAAAAAGAGCGCTGTTTCCGACATCTTCTGCGGTCATTTCTCGGGTGAGGGGCGCGTTGGCTTTAGAGTAGTTGATCATCTTTTCGATGAAACCGATGGCTTTGGCAGCCCGACTTCCCAAAGGACCGGCTGAGATGACGTTGACGCGCACGTTCCATTTGCGTCCGGCTTCCCAGGCGAGGGTGCGGGTGTCGCTTTCAAGAGCGGCTTTTGCGGAGCTCATGCCCCCTCCGTAGCCTGGAATGACACGTTCTGAGGCGATGTAGGTAAGGGATAAGGCGGCTCCTTCTGCGTTCATGTGGGGCCCGAAATGGGCGAGGAGTGAAACGAAAGAGTATGAGGAAGAACTTAAGGCGGCAAGGTACCCTTGGCGCGAGGTTTCAAGAAGGGGCTTTTTGACTTCGGGAGCATTGGCCAGGGAGTGGACGAGAAAATCGATTTTCCCAAAATCTTTGGCAACGGCTCCGGCCACTTCAGAAACTGTGTAGCCTGAGACGTCCTGGTAGCGCTTGTTTTCACGGATTTCCTGCGGTACATCTTCGGGCTTATCGAAAGCGGCATCCATCGAATAGAGCTTGGCATATTCCATTAGCCTTCCATCGGAGAGTTTGCGCGATGCGTCGAATTTCCCTTGCGCCCAAGCGGTGGTGAAGATCTTGACGACCGGTGTCCATGTGCCGATGAGAATTTCGGCGCCAGCGTCCGCCAGAGATTTGGCAATGGCCCAGCCAAAACCCTGATCATCGCCAATCCCCGCAATGAAGGCCCGTTTACCCTTAAGATGATGTTGCATGAACCCCTCCAAAAAAGAAGAGGATAACGCCAGTTCGGCTTTAGTTTCAATGCAGATTGGAAAAAAAATTCACCACAGAGATAAGAACCACAGAGAAGAAAAATACAATAAGAATGATACAATGATATAATGATGAATATTTTTTTATTTTATCCTTCAAATCATTATATCATTTTTATTTCTCTGTGGTTCTTATCTCTGTGGTATTCTTAATTTTCGGGCACGGCACGTTTGTGAACGTTAAAAGACCAGAAGATTGCTGCCATAGCAATAAGCTCGCTTCATAAGTCACATGCAAAGTCTATTTCACCAGTGCTGTTTTCTTATTCGGCGCCAATCGTGCTTATGCTACAGCAGCAAACCTCTCTCTTTTAACCCTTTTTCTTCTTCAGCATCATCCGTTTCCAGCCTTCGGCAGTTATTACTCTTTGGCTTGTCTGCTTTTTCTCGGGCTTATTCGGCACTGTTTTTTTTGCGGTCATTTTCTTTGCCACCGGCTTTTTGGATTTTTTAAACCGACTGAACATATCTTTAGCCTAGCTCCCTTTTTTTGGTTTGTCAATGAATTTTTTAGTTTGCTTACCTTAAGGTTGATACGTTATACCTATTTTCATGGCAGAAACGCAAGTTATCTATGAAGGGGACCTCCGAACCCGTTGTATCCACGGTGAGAGCCGTGCCGAGATTTTTACTGATGCCCCTAAGGACAACCAGGGTGAAGGAAGGTTTTTTTCCCCGACGGACCTTGTAGGGGTGGCTCTTGGTTCCTGCATGATTACAATCATGGGGATTTTCGCAAAGCGTCAGGGGATTTCTCTTGAGGGGCTTTCAGTCAGGGTTGAAAAAGAGATGGAAAGCAGGCCGGTTCGTAGGATCAAAAAACTCACGCTCCATTTCTCTTGCCCACAGAATTTTGATCTAGAGATGCAAAAACGCTTAGAAAAAGTGGCTTTAGAATGTCCTGTGCACCACAGTTTGCATCCAGAACTTGAGCGGGAGTGTGTGTTTGCTTGGGGCTCTCTGTGAAATACCAGAATCTCGCTGCATTTGAAAATCACCTGGGAGAAGCGGCGCCGGCGAATCTTGCTCGCGCCTACATGGTTCTTTCTCCGGATCCCGTCGAGCGGAGGCGTCTGGCTGAAAAAATTGTTACGCTGACTCGTGGAGAAAAGGTGCAGACCTCTTCAAGTGCATGTCTAGAAATTCTGCAGACAAAACCTCTATTTAGCCCGTGCGTTGTTGCAGTGGTCGAAGAGATCGAAAATATGAAAAAACAAGAGGCGGAGGCGCTTTCTCTTTACCTGCAAAACCCCTCTCCTTTTGCCTACCTCGTTTTAACGGGATCTTCCTTTGTACATAAAGAGATGTACAAAAGCGCAAAAAAAGAGCTTGTCCTTCTAGACATGAGCGAAGAAAAACCCTGGGATAAAAAAGAGCGTTTAAAAAAATGGCTCTTGCTAGAAGCAATTAAAGAAAAGAAAACCCTGACAGAAGAGTGTGCACTTTTTCTGCTTGAATCAGTGGATCTTCAGTATGCGGCTTTAGAACAAGAACTTTTTAAGCTTCTGACCTATGTCGGAGAAAAGAAAACGATCACTCTTACAGATGCTCAAGCGGTCTGTATCCACAAAGAAGCTGTAGGACTCTGGAAAATTGCGGAGGAGCTTGTGTGGGAAGAGGCTTCTTTAAGGCATCGTCCTGATGAGGAGATGGGATCTTTCTTAGCTCTTTGTACGCATGTGCGCACGCAACTCGACTTTGGCATGCGTCTTGCGCGAGGAGAGCATCTTCCAACGCTAAAACCACAAAAACAAGAGCGCAACATGCGCTGTGTAAAAAAACGGGGCATGCATTTTTTTTCTCAAGCGTATCTTCTGGTTTATGATGCAGAGATTCGCGCCAAAGACAAGCCTTTTTCGTGCGCACTTCTCTGGGATCATCTCGCTGCGTCCATACAAGTGTTAAAATGACATTATATTTATTATCTAATGTGTTAGGAGAGGGGAGTTCCAAAGAGCTGCTTCCGCAGGGAATGGATGCCGTTGTGCGCAGCTTGCAAGGGCTCATTGCTGAAAGCGAAAAAGGTGCCCGGGTCTTTTTGCGTCTTTTTGGTATACGTGAGCTTCCCTGTCAGCTTTTAAACGAACATACCAAGTCGCAAGAAATGGAAGCGCTTTTGGCTCCGCTTTTAAAAGGAGAAACTTGGGGGGTGATCTCCGATGCCGGACTTCCGTGTCTTGCGGATCCGGGTGCGCACCTTGTGCGCCATGCTCGCAGAAATAAAATTCCTGTGCGTGCCTTTTCAGGTCCTTCTAGTATCACGCTCGCTCTCATGCTTTCTGGACTTTCAGGACAATCGTTTGCTTTTCATGGCTATTTAGAGCGCGAGGAAAATGTTTTGCACAAGCAGCTCCGCGCGCTTGAAAAGCGCTCGGCTCAAGAAAAGGAGACGCAAATTTTCATCGAAGCGCCTTACAGAAACCAAAAGATGCTTCAACACTTACTTGCAACTCTAAATGAAAAAACCCTTCTTTCGGTCGCCTGGGATCTTACATTGCCAAGCGAGCACGTGCGCACAGAATCGGTAGCCTCCTGGCGCAAACACCCTCTGCCCGACCTACACAAAAAGCCGGCAGTGTTTTTATTTTCTGCGTAGCGGAAAACGCAAAGTGAGATTATTCTTACGTTCAAGTTCATTCTCTCAGGTCTTGAGTGCATAATGTTTAGATGGTTTTTAACTGGTGCTCTGCTTGTCTTTGTAAGTATTAATGCGAATTGTCCATTTTGCGAAAATGAGATAGCGCTGGTTGCTAAAATTCGGAGTGCCGGATGTGATGCTTTAGAATCGGCCAAAAAATATGGAATCGCATGCCCATATGTAACTCCAGATTCTGTATGGTATGGAATTTATTTGAAGCATGCCCATACATATTCTGATTTTTCAGAAAAATTTCATTGGCTCATCGAAGATCACAAGAAGAAGCATCCCCGAAGTATGGATTATTTTCAAAAATGCATCTTTGATTTAGAGAGGATTATTTCTGGAATAAATAAGAATTTCGAAAACAACAAGCATAATATTTCCAAACAGGAAATAGTGGATTACCAAGAAAACATTGATTATTATACAAAATTTTTATCGACAACAATTGAACGCAAAAATTGGGCTCTTCAAAGGTATCCCGTTGCAATTCAGATATTAGAAAATGGATTAGATCAAATTCGATCAACATTTTTCGATCTCTATTCTCAATGTATTGCTTACCACAATGAAAATTCCTCAAGGTACCAACGAGGACTCATAAATTTTGAGATGGGTAAAATAAGTGATTTTCTAGAGGATATTCAACCTGTAGTCGAATCAAAACATATCGAAAAGATGCTAGAAAAAAGCAACATAGATTCAGATCAATTCTTCTTTTTCCAAGGTGTTACGTATTCTGAATTGGGTGACTATCAAAATGCAATTAGGTCTTTAACGAAAGCGATTGAAGCAAATCCTGATAATAAAGAAGCTTACTTTCAACGCGCTGTTGCATATTTCGAAAATGGAGACATTAAGTCTTCTTTAAGTGATTATTTGGTGTCTGAAGTTAGAACTGTTCCTCTGTCTGAACTTTTAGATGATGAAGAAAGAGCTAAAAAAATTGAATATGCTTCAGGACTCATCCAAGGGGGGTTAATAGTAGGGGCCATTGAAGGAATATCAGATGGTATCATCGACTTCATCCCTTCTCTATATACTTCTGTTAAAGGTATCGGGACGACTCTTTGGGCTTTTGCAATTAATCCAATTGAATTTACGAATGAATTTGTAACTTCTTGTAAAAACATTACAAAATATATTCAGGAACATACCCCCAAAGAACTCTTTCTAGATCTTGCTCCCGAGTTAAAAGAATTGATCTCTAGCGGCGATTCCTTGAATGAATTTCAACAGGGGGAATTAATTGGACAAGTTCTTGGTAAATATGGCGTTTATATTTTTTCTGGTGCAGCAATTACAAAAGGTATGAAAGCTTTTTCTGAATTGAAACGTGCAAATCAGATCTTAACGTTTAAAACTGCTCTTAAATCTGAAATGAATGCATCTATTATTATTGAAAAATCTACTATACGTGAGAAAATTTTCAACGGATTAGATAAAAAATCCAATCTAAAAATTCAATGGGATAAACAAGGGAAACACATTGCAGGTCATAAGAATTATAATGCTATGTTAAACAAAAGCCTATTGACACATCCAAGCCCTCAAGAGTTGATTAATAAATATGCGGGGACTGGAATCAAAGTAAATGAAAGACTTCCTGGTGTTCCTGGGTTTCAAGAATTGGTAAATTTTAATGAAGTAATTGGAACTTATGTTGATGAAATGGGTGTAATAAAAATGGAGACAACTTGGGGGAAAATTCATTATGCAAAAGATGGAGTCCACATTGTTCCCGCAAAACCCCGGAAATAATATGCAGGAAAAAAATGAGCTATTAAAAAGGCTGGCTTTGGCTGTGCAAAATGCATTGCTAGGAAATATTTCGCCAAATCTGCGCGCAGTGTTAATAGATGTTGATATTGAAAAAAAGATTCTTTTCTTCTTCTTCTTTTATGATGGTGTTGTAGGTGACAAGTTATTTGATCTTGCAAGCGTTTCTTGTACCGAAGCGAGCTCTCATTTTCCTGAATATAAGGTAAAAGAGCAAATCGAAAGTCTAAATTTTCCTGAAAAAATTCCTAGTAAAGGGAGGCTTGTATATCTGAGAGAAGAATAAAAAGAACTAAAGACCCGTAATACGAGTAGTTGACACTAATGTCAACTACTCGTATTATCAAACAATCTCGCTTGCGACGGAGTCGTAGAAGAGCAAGCCCTGTTCAGTGAGCGTGATCTGTTCGCCTTCAAAACTCAGCCAACCTTTCTGGCTAAGCTTTTCAAGCGATATTTTTAATGTGTCAGGAAGTGTTCCATGTTTCATGTGAAACTTGTGCAAATGTACTCCCTCGAGAAGCCTGAGCTGTACGGCGAGGAGTTCAGAGAGGTTGTTTGGGTAGGGGAGTTTTTCTTCGAAGTCGACCGGAGAGGATCCAAGTTCTAAGGCGCTAGCATAGCGTTTTAAATCGCACACGTTGCGGAAGCGTTTTCCTTCCCAGTAGCTGAAGGCAGAGGGGCCGAAGCCTAGGAAGGGTCTTCCTGTCCAGTAACCGGTATTATGCACAGACGTGTACCCTTCTTGTGCAAAGGCGGAGATTTCGTAGCGTTTGAGTCCGATCCTTTCAAGTGTTGTGATTGCAGCATTGAGATGGGCTAGGCTTTTCTCGGGTGTGGGGACTTGTGGCAAAAGCTCGTTTCTTTTTTTGTAAAAAACGGTCTGGGGCTCAAAAGTGAGGTTGTAAAGGGAAAGATGCTTGATGGGGAGTTCTTTGACTTGGTCGAGTGTTTTTTGCCAGCTTTCGCAATTCATGCGGGGAACATCGTACATAAGGTCGATGGAAAGATTTTCAAGGCCTGCCTTGTGAAGAACATACAAAGTGGTATGGATATTTTCCTGGGTGTGCCTGCGCCCCAAAACATGCAAAGTATCTTCCGAGAGGGACTGAACACCGAGGCTCATCCGGTTAATGCCGACATTCTTGAACGCAGCCAAATTCGCCCCTTCCTCGGGATTGGCTTCCAGTGTGATTTCGCATGTGGGAGTAACTATGCACGAAGAGCGTATCCAGGAAAGGACTTCAGCAATTGCCTTGGGTCCAAAAAGAGAAGGGGTACCACCTCCAAAATAGATAGAAACGATGGTTTTGTCAGCAAGGAGTGGAAGATTTTTTTCCCATTCAAGCTTGAGGGCGGCGAGCAGATTTTGTTTTAAATCTTCGCGATTGGGAAGCACATAAAAATGGCAGTAGGGGCATTTTTTTGTGCAGAAGGGGATGTGAAAATAGAGGCTGACGCAGCTCACCACTCGCCGGCATCGGGGTCTTCGAGAACGCCTCTTCTCCAGCGGTTGCGGTCTGAGAAGGGGTCTTCTTCTTCCTCCTCCTCTTCTTCAACTTCTTCTTCGGCACCGCCCGCTTCTTCAGGTTCGGCTTCGGCTTCTTCGCCCGAGCTGGTTTCTGCTTCAAAAGGCTCGGTTTCCATTTCTAGACCGGCTTCGGTTAAATTTTCATCGCCCATTTCCATGTCGGGCATGCTAGCTTCTTGAAATGCGGGGCGTCCATGCGCAGGACGTTTGGGGGGGCCGTACTCATCGAGCTCACCACTTTCTTTTAGGAAGCGTAACCGTTCTTTTTCTTCAGAAATGCGGTCTTGGAGTGTGCCGATTTCTTCTTTATGTTTTGCAAGATCCTTTTTGGGGACAAGGCCGAGTTTTAGCCATTGCTGAAGATCTTGAAGTTCGTTTTCGAGTTTTTTGAGTCTTTCGCTTTTGATATTCATGCCCATTCTCTTAGAGTTTCAGTCTCTTTTTTGTATACACAAATCGACTGAAAAGCTGGGAGTTTGGCAAGGAGACGCCCTGAATTTGGTCCAAGCTTTGCTGGCGCCGAAGCAGCCCAACTTGACTAAGTTGGGCGATGGAGGCGGGACCAAATGCAGTGGCTGTTCGACCATAGCCAAAAACCAACTTTTTAGTCGATTTGTGTATGAACCGCAAAACAATAACCCACGTATTTTTTTTCAGCCATTAAAAATATTTTGTGCTATGAAGGGTGTATGTCATCAGAAAATTTTTCCTTTGCAAATCTTGCGAATCTTCCAGCTCTAGAAAGTCTCTATGAAAAGTATCAAAGGGATCCTGAAAGTGTTGATCCATCCTGGAGATATTTTTTTGAGGGGATGCGTTTTGCGGGAACTGTTCAGGGCATGGCAAGGGGAGGGGAAAGTCCAGATTTGCGGATTCATGAGTTGATCTATGCCTACCGCAAATATGGCCACCTAGCGGCAAAAATTAATCCACTTGGATCTCCCACGGAAGAAGAGGTTCCTGAGCTAAACCTAGAGAAGCACGGCTTTCAAAAACAAGATTTAGATAAAACGTTTCCCACATGTGGTTTTCTCAAGGAGAAAACGGCGCCATTGAAGGTGATTGTGGATTCTCTTAAGCGCACGTACTGCGGCTCAGTCGGTATTGAATACATGGATTTGAGCATGCCGAAGCTGGAGGATTTTATCCAGGAGCGCATTGAACCTAATTTCGAGAAAAATTTAAGTCCTGAAGAGAAATTGAATATTCTTTACAGCGTCAACCGCGCAGAGATTTTTGAATCTTTCATTCACACCAAATACGTGGGGCAAAAGCGTTTTTCTCTGGAAGGCACGGAAACATTGATCCCGATGCTCGTCTCTCTTTTAGAAGAAGGAGCCGAAGAAGGTGTCAGTGAAGTGATCTTAGGGATGGCGCATCGTGGTAGGTTGAATGTCCTTGCCAATATTCTCAATAAGCCTTACTCGATGATTTTTCATGAATTTGAAGACCATTATACCCCCGATCTTATTGAGGGAACGGGTGATGTCAAATATCACAGGGGATTTAACGGTTCATTAAAGACAAAAAAAGGGAAAGAAGTTCAAGTCACATTAACGCCGAATCCTTCCCATTTGGAAGCAGTTGATGGGGTTGTCGAGGGTCTTGCACGGGCTGAACAAGAACGCTTGAAGGGGAACGTGCGGGGAGTGCTACCGATTCTTATTCACGGCGATGCTGCAGTCGCGGGCCAGGGGGTTGTCTATGAAACGTTGCAACTGTGCCAGTTAAATGGTTACAAAACCGGCGGGACGATCCATTTTGTCGTCAACAATCAAATTGGTTTTACCACCCTCCCTAAAGATGGAAGATCGACCCGCTACTGTACCGATATTGCAAAAGCGTTTGGAGCGCCTGTTTTTCATGTGAATGCAGAAGATCCTGAAGGCTGTGTGGCTGTCGCAAAGCTTGCCATCGCCTTGCGTCAGGCATTTCAATGCGATGTGTTTATCGACCTAATCGGTTACCGCAAATATGGACACAATGAAGGGGATGAGCCGACGTTCACACAACCTCACGAATATGAAATCATTCATAAAAAAGAGCCCATTCGCGTTCTTTATCGCAAAAAACTGATTCAAGAAAACGTGCTCGACCAAACGCGCGCGGATGCTCTGGAGAATGAATTTAAAGAAGGGCTACAGAAAGCACTTCAGGAAGTGCCCAAAAGCCCAGCTCCACCTAAGGAAGAAACAACTGCCAAGGCTTCTCTTATCGAAAACGTGGAAACAGCTGTGTCTGCTACGACTTTGCAAGAACTTGCCCGTATTTTTTGCTCTATTCCTGATGGATTTCAGATCAATTCTAAAATTGCGCGCCTTCTTCAAGAGCGGCTTGCGATGGTCAGTGGCCCGAATGATCAAGCGTTGATCGATTGGGGAATGGGGGAGCATTTAGCATATGCCACGCTTCTTACAGAAAGCATTCATGTACGCATTGCCGGACAAGATGTCAGGCGAGGAACATTTTCGCATCGTCATGCCGTGTGGGTCGATCAAAAAGAGCCGAAAAAATATTTCCCTCTTTCTCATCTGGCAAAAAATCAAGCCCGTTTTGACATCTTCAACTCGCCCCTGTCGGAATTTGCTGCTTTAGCATTTGAGTTTGGCTACAGCCTTTTTTATCCCAATGCCCTGATCATCTGGGAGGCACAATTTGGAGATTTTGCAAACGGTGCACAAGTCGTCATCGACCAGTTCATCGCAACATCTGAGCAGAAATGGCGCCATGCAAGCAATTTGACTCTTTTTCTTCCTCACGGCTACGAAGGACAAGGCCCTGAGCATTCCTCAGGACGCATAGAGCGCTTCTTACAGCTAACGGCTGAAGAAAACATGCAAGTTGTCAATGTGACGACTCCCGCGCAGCTTTTTCATCTTTTGCGCAGGCAAGCAAAAAGACAAAATAAGAAACCCCTCATTTTATTCACTCCTAAAGCGCTTCTTCGCCATCCCCTTTGTGTGAGTGCACTAAAAGATTTTACTCAAGGGACTTTCGAAGAGTTTTTACCGGATCCAAAAGAAGTGCAAAATCCGCGGCGTCTTCTTTTATGTTCAGGAAAAGTGTTTTATGATTTGGTCTCCGAAAGAGAAAAAAAATCTTCCTTTGATGTTGCGATTTTGCGCTGTGAACAGTTATATCCGCTAAATAAAGAGAAGCTCAAAGCTCTTGTTTCGCACTACGGCAGATTTAAAGAGTGTTTTTGGGTGCAAGAAGAGCCACAAAACATGGGAGCTTGGGAATATATTTATACGCACTTAGAAGAGGTATTGGAAAATAAAGTCCGTTATGTCGGAAGAGAGAGAAGTTCTGCGCCTGCTGCAGGCTCGTTTGCAAAGCACAAGGAGCAACTTACCCGCTTTTTAGAGGAGAGTTTTTCGTGAAAAAAGAAATCAAAATTCCTACACTGGGCGAATCGGTATCTTCCGCCATCATTAGCTCAATTTTAAAGCCGACAGGAAGTTATGTAAAACAAGATGAAGAAATCGTCGAATTAGAAACCGATAAGGTCAATCAAGTTCTTTATGCTCCCGCAGCCGGAGTCATCA
>CAZLDZ010000007.1:10940-18324 GCA_964558435.1 uncultured bacterium | reverse complement strand
GGATGGATCCGCAGCATCCGCGACCAGAAAAATTTTGCCTTTATCGAACTCAATGACGGCTCTCAGCTTGTCTCTCTTCAGGTCCTTGCAGAGCCTGCCCACATCTCCCATCTCACCACAGGCACTTCTGTGGCAGTCACGGGAACCTTAGTCGAGAGCCCGGGACAAAAACAGCAGTGGGAGCTCAAAGCCGAAAATATTCACGTTTTTGGGACGTGCCCTGTCGATGATTATCCCCTACAAAAAAAACGCCACTCCTTTGAATTCTTGCGCACCATTGCCCACTTGCGTGCGCGCACAAACACTCAAGGCGCTGTCTTGCGTGTAAGAAACGCCCTGGCTTTTGCCACCCACAAATTTTTCCAGGAGCGCGATTTTCTGTATGTCCACACGCCCATCATCACCGCATCAGACGCCGAAGGTGGCGGACAACAGTTTGCCGTCACAACTCTTGATCTAAAAAGACCACCATGTCACTCCGATGGGTCGATCGACTTTTCTCAGGATTTTTTTGCACGGCCCACGTATCTCACAGTCTCAGGACAGCTCAACGGCGAAAGCCTCGCGTGCGCCACCTCCGACATCTATACTTTTGGCCCCACCTTCCGCGCCGAACCCTCAACAACCACGCGCCACCTGGCCGAATTTTGGATGATCGAACCTGAAATGGCTTTTGCCGATTTAAATGACGACATCGAATGCGCAGAAAGCTACATTAAATATGTCACGCGCTACGCTCTAGAGCACTGCGCCGCCGATCTAGAACTCTTTGATCAGTTCGTCGAAAAAGGCCTCCTCGAGCGCCTCAAGCATGTGGCCTCTTCTCCTTTCGTGCGCCTCACCTACACCGAAGCGGTGGACATCTTGAAAAAATGTGGCAAAAACTTTGCCTTCCCCGTCGAATGGGGCGTCGATCTTCAATCTGAGCATGAACGCTTCTTGGCAGAAGAGCACTTCAAAAAGCCCGTCATCCTCACCGATTACCCCGCCAAAATTAAAGCCTTCTACATGCGGGCAAACGACGATGGAAAAACGGTTGCTGCCATGGATGTCCTCGTCCCCAAAATCGGCGAAATCATCGGCGGAAGCCAGCGCGAAGAGCGCCCGGATCTTCTCAAGCAAAAAATCATCGATTTTGGACTCAAACCCGAAGACTACTGGTGGTATCTCCAACTCCGTCAATTCGGCACCGTCCCTCACGCCGGCTTCGGCGTCGGCTTCGAGCGCCTCGTCCTCTTCATCACAGGCATGGAAAACATCCGCGACGTTATCCCCTTCCCGCGCTTCCCTGGTCATGCTGAGTTTTAATGTGCATCTTTTCCCCAGTATGTCTAGAAAAAATGGACATACTGGGGAAAAGTTGTCAAAAAACGCTTGTTAATATTCATAATTTTAGTGTGTCATAGATTTCTTTTATGGGGGTTACCGATGAAAAAAGCTTATCTGATTTTTCTTCTGTGCTTTTCTAGTTCTCTCTTCGCCATCACCTGGTCAACACCCACCACCCTTTCCAATGCAACACCTGTTTCTGATCCAAAAATTGTGATGGATAATAATGGGAATTCAACTGCGCTTTGGGTGCAAAATGACTTTGTCGTTGCAAGCTCACACCCCCTTGGTGGAAGCTGGAGCGCCCTAACCACGTTATCCCTTTCAGGTGCCTCTTCTCCGCATCTTGGGGTCGCGAGCAATGGCGATATCGTCGCCATCTGGCTTGAAGGAGGCATTGTAAGAGCTGCGACCAAAACCCCTGCCGGCAGTTGGAGTCTTGCAGCCATTGTTTCTCTGACTGGAGCTTCGGCTCCACGCCTCTCTGTGGATGGCGCAGGAAACGCCGTTGCAGTTTGGGTAAGAGGAGGGGTTGTGGAATCTTCGACAAAACTCGCGGGACAGCTCTGGAGCGCTCTTGCCGACACCTTATCAGCAGCAGGCTCCGATGCACCCGATATCTCAATTGGTGATGACGGAACAGTTGTCGCCATTTGGCATACCGTAACATCCGGAGCCCATAGAATTGTTTCTGCGCGAAAAACTTCTGTCGGCGGAGCTTGGGGAAGTGCGACAAACCTATTTGCAGGGACAGCCACATTCACACACCACTATCCACGCATTAATGTCGATGATGCGGGTGACGCAGATGCCATCTGGTTCCGCTACAGCACTTCTGGCCCCGATTTTATCAATGTCCTTGTCCTCACATCTTCGCTGCCCAAAAGTGCATCCACATGGAGTCTTGGCTCCCCTCTTTCCGAGTTTGGCATGCGCGATCCTGCCACCTTATCTTTATCCATTAAACGCGATCCTGTGGGAAATCGCATCGCATTCTGGGGATCTTCATCCACAGGGAATACTTTTGACATCCGAGCGGCGACAAAAAATTACCAGGGAAGTTGGAATCCTGCCCTTAAGCTCACGCGTAACAACCTCTATGCTCTTGATGGGCATCTTGCTGTGAATGCGCTTGGAAATGTCGTGACGGTTTTTTCCAATCACAATAGCGTAAGTGGATTGATGGATATTCTCAGCATTGAAACTGTCGTCGACAGTATTGTTCCCGGTTACTGGTTTGAGCCGCGCACAGTTTCCTCTGGAGGAAACAATGGATATCCGCGCGTTGCTTCTGCTTTTGTCGGAAATACTGTTCATGCCTCCACAATCTGGCTCCATTCTGAAGGAGGAGGCCAAAGCATCCAAGCAGCAATTGGTTCAAGAGCCGCCATTTTACCTCCCACCAATCTTGCTGTGACACAAAATGTCAACAACTTGGAAATTTACCAAGATTATTTTAACACTCTCACATGGCAAGCAAGCCCTTCTAACACTGTTTCCCAATATAGTATCTACCGCAATGAAATCCTCATTGGGCAGGTGAGCAAATCCACATTTCAATTCGTTGATCACAATCAGGGACAAAACCAAGCTGTAACGTATGGCATTGTTGCACTAGATTCGATCTTTGCACCGAGTGCAATGGCCACTGTCAATTTTCCCCCATGATTTTTCAGATCTGAAAAAAAAGCTTGTTAATATTCATAATTTTAGTGTGTCATGGATTTCTTTTAACGTCTTTTGGGCGTTGGAAGAAACCAAAAACTTTAGGAGTTACGTATGAAAAAAATAGTGTTTTTTCTCTGCGCGATCTTCTTGGCATCGCGCGTTGTGGGAACAGACCTTGTCTGGAATTCTCCCACTACTTTATCTACTCCAGGACAGACAGTTTCTGAGCCGCAAGTCGTGATGGATCCGAGCGGAAACATCACAGCAGCTTGGATCGAAAATGGCTTCATCAAAGCCAATTCTCTTCCTTTTGGCGGAAGTTGGGGCACTGCAGCCACACTTTCCGGTTCCGGAGCTTCTTTTCCACGCCTTGGCGTCAGTTCAAATGGAAATGCACGCGCGGTTTGGCTCGAAGGCGGCATTGTGCGCACTGCTAATAAACCTCTTGGAAATAGCTGGACAAGTTCGACCATGGTCTCTGATATTCTCGGAGGTGCAAGCACTCCACAACTCGCTGTGAATGCGGGAAATGATGGTGTGATCGTCTGGGCGCGTAGCGGAATTATTGAAGCTTCAACAAAAGCTTCCGGCGCAGGATCCTGGAGTCTTCCAAGCTCTCTTTCTTTATCAGGCAGCGATACTCCTCAAGTTGCCATCAACACGGCGTCAAACGCGATTGTCATTTGGCATAATTTAAATGGAGCCACCCATTCCATCGTCTCTTCCTCAGCTGCAACTTTAGGAAGTTGGGCTGCTTCGAAAAACGTCGCTGTGGGATCTGGAGGGCTATCGCATCATTTTCCCAAAGTCGCTCTGGATACAAGTGGAAATGCCTCAGCATTATGGTTTCGCTACAACCAATCGGAGACAACGTTTACAAGTGTCTCCATGCTCACTTCTTCTCTGACTTCTGGCGCAAGCACATGGGGTGTGCCGACGGTGTTAACAACAGGGGGCATGCGCGATCCTAATACCTTAATGGCGCGCATCAACTACGATACGAGTGGAAATGCCATCGCGCTTTGGACCTCTTCTTCTGATGGGGAGACTTTCAATTTAGAGAGCGCAACAAAAACAGTGGTTCAAGGCGTATGGAGCCCAGCCACTCAACTCTTTGTGTCGAACTTGTACACATTGAAAGCAGATCTTTCTGTCAATACCTTGAATGGTGCGGTCGCCTTGTTCATGAACCATGAATCAGGTTCCATCAATATTCAGAGCGCAGAATCGGATATTGATGGCGTTCTTACAGGATTTTGGTCAGGTTTTACAACCCTGTCTTCAGGGGATAAAAATGGCTTCCCCAAAGGAGCTTCTGCTCTTGTAGGAAGCGATATTCAAGCAGCTGCCGTGTGGATTAACTCTGATGGAATGAATAATACTATTCAAGTAGCCACAGGATCACGTGTTGTAGTCGCTGCACCAACCAGCCTTACTGCCACCCAGAATGTCACAGATTTTGGTGTCTTTCAAGACTACTACAATACCATCTCATGGCAAGCCAGCACATCACCCAATATTGCTCAGTACAATATCTACCGCAATGGTGTGCTCTCGGCCCAGGTGAGTGCAACTACGTTCCAGTTCATCGACAACAACCAGGTGCAAGGACAAGCAGTAACCTATGGGGTTTCTGCCGTGGATAACACGTTTTCACAAAGCCCCATTGCAACTGTGAATTACCCTTGAACACATAAATTATAGGTACAATTATGAAACAATTAATAGCTGTCATTCTTACAGTGTTTACCTGCCAAGTGGTGTCATCTGACATCACGTGGACATTTCCCCCAGAAACACTTTCGACAAATGCTGTCAACGCATCCAATCCAGAACTTGCGATGGATTCTGTAGGGAATCTAGTCGCAGTTTGGCTTGAAAATGGCGTTGTAAAAGCCAAAGCAAAACCCTACAACATGAGTTGGGGAACCATCTCTACTCTCTCCGGAAGTGGAGCCTCTTCTCCCAAAGTGGTATCAGATCCAAATGGAAATGCAGCCGCTGTCTGGATTGAAGGCACTGTGATTAAAGCCGCTACGCGTCCGCTGAATGGAAGCTGGAGCGCAGTATCGACTTTATCAGGAACAAGTGCTACAACACCGCATGTTGCAGCAAGCCCCGCAGGAGACTTCATCGCCGCTTGGGCACGAAGTGGGGATACACAATCTTCCACCAAACTCTCTGGTGGAAATTGGGGAACCGCACAGACGATCAACAGCACAGGGGCCACAGCTCCGCATGTTGCCATCGGTGGTACAGGTTCTCAGACCCGTGCCTATGTCGTATGGCAAGGGACAGCTTCTTCGGTCAATGTTGTGTATGGATCGACCAAGTTGATTTCGGGAACATGGGCAACTCAGCAAGCTCTTTCGAGCACAAGCCATCAAGCCAGTGGAGCTCATGTCGCTGTGGATGCCAACGCCAATGCTCTTGCTGTCTGGTATCAATATGATGTGAATGGATCTCAGTATTCTAATGTCGTTGTGCAATCTTCTGGAAGAAGTGCTAGCGGCACATGGAATCCTGCTCAGGATCTTTCCACTGCAGGCATGCGCAATCCAACAACATTGATTGCCCGCGTAGCCTTTGACGGACAAGGAAACGGCATCGCTCTTTGGAATAATTCTTCCAATGACGCGACCTTCAGCATCCAGTCTGCCATGAAGCCCGTGCAAGGTGTCTGGACAGATCCCAAAGAAGTGGTGAGCTTAAATACCTATGCCCTCGATGCTGATATGGCCGTGAGCTCTTTAGGAGAAGCTCTTGCTGTGTACATGTTCTATAATGGAACAAATGTGTTCATTCAATCATCAGAACTGGACATGCTGAGTTTCATGCAGAACCTCTGGTCCGTTCCTGTGAACGTCTCTCAAGGAACAAATAACGCTTACCCACGCGTGGCTGCAGCCCTCACAGGAAATGTGATCAACGCAGCAGCTGTCTGGTTGAGCAACACCGGCGTGAGCAATGCTGTCCTTGCAACAACCGGAGCAAGAACCACTGTTCTTCCTCCTTCTAGCGTGACTGTCACACAAAGTTCTCACAACTTTGGCGTCCTCACCGAGTATTTTAATACCGTGAGCTGGCAGGCAAGTACAGATCCCAATGTGGTTGGGTATCTGGTTTTCCGCAATGGAACGCCCATTGGACAAGTGAACGCTTCCGTGGTGCAATACATCGACAATAACCGCGTGCAGAGCGGTGCTGTAACTTATGGCGTCTCTGCGATCGACAAAGATCAATCGCGCAGCCGCATCATCACGGCGAGCTACCCTTGATGTTTTCTTTCCGGGGGCCTGGTGGCCCCCGGGTTTTTTTGCTCCAAAAAAAATCTTGCATACAACTTCAAATTTAGGTTACAAGCTTTTCTTACATTCCTTGGCTGAACATGCTTTTTAAAACGTGCAGAAATTTTTACATAAGACCTCTTTCGACACTTGCTTTGCTCGAAAAAGCGAATGAGGGAAAAAAGCAATGAAATTGCGCAAGAGGTCTATACATCTCTTCATCTGTTTCTGCTTGGCAATCTCGCATGTGCATGCAACTTCTACGGAGTTAATCCAAGCCTTTGAGCAAGCCTTTCCCAACTCTCCTCAGCTTCTAGTTGCCAAAGCAAAAGATTGCGACAATAAAGATTGTGGCAAACCGCCCAAACAAGGACCACCCGGCTCTCCAGGCACTCCAGGTCCTCTGGGACCTTCAGGCCCTCCTGGCCCTCCGGGACCACAAGGACCGACAGGACCTTTTGGAGGTCCAACGGGGCAGACTGGACCCACGGGTGTCACAGGTCCAACGGGCGTAACCGGAACGATGGGCCCCACGGGACCTACTGGGCCCACTGGAGTCGCAGGACCAACAGGACCTGGCATAACGGGACCCACTGGTGCCACCGGTCCTACAGGCCACACGGGCCCAACGGGATTTATTGGACCTACGGGAGTCACAGGTTCAACCGGACCTACAGGTGTAACCGGTCCAACTGGACCTAGTGTTACAGGTCCTACCGGCTTCACTGGGCCAACTGGAGTCACGGGTCCAACAGGACCAAGTATCACGGGACCCACGGGAGCTACTGGCCCAACAGGACCCACAGGTCCAACTGGAACGATGGGACCCACTGGCGCCACGGGTTCAACCGGCCCTACAGGTGTAACCGGTCCCACTGGACCTAGTATTACCGGACCTACAGGTTTTACTGGCCCAACGGGAGTCACAGGACCAACAGGACCCAGTGTCACGGGACCCACCGGAGCTACTGGCCCAACGGGAGTCACAGGACCAACAGGACCCAGTGTCACGGGACCCACCGGAGCTACTGGCCCAACAGGGCCGACAGGTCCAACTGGAACGATGGGACCCACTGGCGCCACGGGTTCAACCGGCCCTA